>CATMQD010000006.1 GCA_950073045.1 uncultured Flavobacteriales bacterium
CACCAGCACTTAGATGCCCAGCGGGAAGCTTTCCGTAATGGTCAATTTCTATTTTAATGAAATAGGCCCTACGACGAGAAAAGCTACAGCGGTATTTATCCTTAAAAAGGCCAAAACTGGTATCGGCTGTTTCACTCCGATCAGAGCCCACCAGTTCATACTTTTCACCATCACGAGAAGTATAAAAACGCACTTCCTTCGGCATAAAAATCCAAGACTTTATATCCTGCATAAAGGAAGCCGAAACGGCCCCAATATTTTCCCCATCCGGACCTAGAGCCACAATAAGTTCCAAATCTTTGCCTTGCCAGCCTTGCCAGTTCCCAGTGCGGAAATCATCACCGCCGTAAATATTGTCGATTAGGCTACTGGCACCCGCTGCGGTATATTGCGGATCAGGATCTACACTATAGCTTACTGAGCGATTGGTTTTTAACTTCACAAATACTGTCCCCGCTAATTTGCTGGCCTTTTTACCTGGAGCTTTTGCCATGGCATAAACTACGCTGTTGTTTCGCAATATTATCGGTTCGGTATATAGGGTTGAGTTTGTGTCTACTTGATTTCCACGGAGTGAGTAGTAGATTTTTGCTTCGGGATCGGCACAATGCAAACTAAGTACTAGACTGTCTTTAAAAACCTCATTTTCTTTTTTAAGAAAAGGCACTGGTGTGCATAACTCCTCGTTTATAGCGCTAGTTGGAGCCTTTAATTCAGCACCCGGCTTCGGCCCCATCACAAAATGAAGTTCACCACCTGCCATTATCATATCGTGCTCAATCCAGCCATTGGTATAGCTTTCTCCATTCCAACTTATAGATTGGATATAGGCGTTTTGAGCAGACTGGTTCTCGCAGGTAATTTTAAATAACTTCCCATTTTCGAGTTTAATTGCTGCAGACTTTACCAGCGGTGAACCGATGGCATATTGGGTGCTTCCAGGGTTTAATGGGTAAAACCCGAGGGAGGAAAGTACATACCAAGACGACATTTGTCCACAGTCTTCATTCCCGATTAAACCATCGGGTGCATTGGCATACATCTCCTTTAAAAGTCGACGCACCATGGCTTGGCTTTTTTGAGGCGCTCCCACATAATTGTAGAGATAGGCCATATGATGACTGGGCTCATTGCCATGGGCGTATTGGCCCACCAAACCAGTAATATCGGCTTGTTGGCGGCCAGAAGTAGCCTCTTGTGCACTAAAAAGCTCATCTAGTTTTCGCTCAAGGGCAGATGGCCCACCGTGCAACTTGATTAGTCCACTAACATCTTGGGGAACATAAAAGCTGTATTGCCAAGAGTTAGCCTCAGTAAAATTGAAGTTCACTTCTGCCGGATCAAATGGCTCGGTAAACATTTGTTTTCGCTTTGGGCGCATAAAGCCCGATTCTGGATCAAAAATGTTCTTGTAATTCTGGGCTCTCCGCAGGTAATGCCGATAAACGCTGTCTTGCCCAAGCGCTTTGGCATATTGAGCAATACACCAATCATCATAGGCATATTCAAGGTTTTTAGAAACCGACTCATGTTCTTCGTCGGAAGACATGTAGCCAAATGCTTCCCAATAGGGTTTTCCCAGTTCTTCGGCATTGGCGGTGCTTAACATGGCTTCCAGCGCTAATTCTTGATCGAAATCGCGAATTCCCTTCGCATAGGCATCGACAATTACTGGAACGGCGTGGTAGCCAATCATACAACCAGTATAATTTCCGGCTAGCTCCCACATGGGGATTTTCCCTCCCTTTTGGTATTGATCTAAAAAGGTGCGAATAAAATTTTGGCTGCGCTCTCTTTGAGTAATTGTAAAGAGGGGATGGGTGGCTCGATAAGTATCCCAAAGGGAGAAAACGGTGTAGGGAGTATGGTCGGTAGCCTGATGAATCTCTAAATCAGTGCCACGGTATTGACCATCAGCATCATCAAAAATATTGGGGTTGAGGTAGGAGTGATAGGCCGCGGTATAGAAGATTTGCTCTTCCTCGAGAGTATTCATCTCCACTTTAATTTTTCCGATTTCCGCCTTAAGCTTCTTAAAATCCCAATGGGGAATTTCGGCTTTTCGGTTGGCCAATGCTCCCTCCATTGATACGGCAGAGATTCCGGTTTTTACTAGAACCTCATCAGCGGAAGCGAAAAAGAGCATAAGCTTAGTAGAGTCGGCATTATACTTTAGTTTTTCAATTTCTTGAGATAGTTCGGAATCGAAATATAAGTACTGCTTTTGTGCCCAGGCCTTGGAAATGCGGTAGCCTCGTATCCGTTTTTTATCAATTACTTCCAAATGATAATCTAGTAATTGATCTCGGTGTTCGAGGTCGATAATAATTCCAGCCTTTCCATCTGCGGGAAAGCGATAGGCCTGCAGGCCACTGCGATCGCTGGCGCTAAGCTCTACCTGTATATTATAGTCTTTAAGCAATACTTTGTAATAGCCAGCATGGGCTGCTTCATCTTGATGCGAAAAGCGACTAGCATAGCCAGCATCTACTCCTTTTTCCGCGCCATTATTAAAATGGCCTTGGCCGGTAAAGGGCATAAATAGTACATCACCATAGTCGGAAATGCCAGTACCACTAAGGTGGGTATGTGAAAAGCCGTAAATTATAGAGTCGCTGTAGTGGTAAGCACCGCAGCCATCCCAACCTTCTAAACGGGTATCGGGGCTAAGCTGCATAAAGCCAAAGGGACTGCTCGCTCCAGGGTAGGTATGGCCATGTCCACCAGTTCCAATAAAGGGGTTTACTTTTTCGGCTAAACTGAGCTGCTTCTCAGAACAGGCGGTTATTCCAAGTAGTAAGCAAGCTCCAAATATTTTACGAATCATTTTTTGTTGATTTCATTCCATACTAGGGCAGAAGCGCCAAGTACGGCAGCATTTTGTTCGGTAAGGGCAGAAATTTCGATGCGCACTTTTCCGCGGTAGAGGTAGAGCAAATAATCTTCGAAATAACGCTTAAGGGGTCCTAAAAGTAGATCGCCTGCGCGGGCCATTCCGCCGAATAAGAATATGGCCTCCGGACTGGTTATTGCAACGGCATTGGCCAAGCTAAAGGCCAATCTTTTAGCTGTATAATCCAATATTTCCAAAGCTAGTTTGTCGCCCTTGGCGGCGCTATCGCCGATATCTTTACCACTTAGTTGATCGGTCGGAATTTGGCGTAACATTGATTTTTGGGAAGACTTCGCCAGCATAATTTGAGCAGTTCTTAATAGTCCAGTTACCGAGGCATAAGTTTCTAGGCAACCCTTCCGGCCACAAGCGCAATCTCTACCATCGTGCACAATTATGGTATGGCCTAATTCACCGGCAAAACTATCATGACCATAAACCAGTTCGCCGTTGCTCACGAAACCACTGCCAACGCCGGTGCCTAGGGTAACTACCATAAAGTCTTTCAGGCCTTTAGCCTTTCCGAAAATGAACTCCCCGATGGTAGCGGCATTGGCATCATTGGTAACGAAAATGGGTTCTTTAAAGTGATTTTGAAAAAGGGCAATGAGGTTGATAACACCCTTCCAAGGTAAGTTTGGAGCAAATTCTATAGTTCCTTGATGATGATTACCATTGGGTGCGCCAATACCAATTCCTAAAATTGTAAAGTCACCTTTTATCGCGCTAAGAGCGTTTTTAATTTCCTTAGCTAGGTCGGTCGCAAAAAGTTCGGGATCTTTATAATTACGGGTTTTAATCGAACCCTTCGCCAAAACTTCTCCTTCGGCACTTACTACGCCAAAAGGGCTATTAGTACCGCCAATGTCTATTCCAATGCTCAGTTCCATATTTAAACAGAAAGGCCCACAAGATAAGGATTGTAGGGCTGTGCTTTAATGCTTTTCAGTTTGGTAAAAAAAGGAGCGTGGATTGGGGCAGTTATTTAAATAGTACTCCGCCTCTTCTGCTTCCACTACACCGGGGTAATCACCCGAGTTTCCTTGTAAATCTTTAATAAGCTGAAAATGTAAATGAGGTGGCCAATGGCCATTTTCGGCTTCGGCTCCTAAATGACAAAGGAGCTCACCGGCTTTAAACTCCTGCCCTTTAGTATAGGCATCAAGGTCCTTTAGGGATATATGACCATATAGACTGAAATAGCTTTTTCCATTTTGCGAATGTTCCAAAATGAGGGTTGCCCCATAATCACCAGGATTATCATTAAAGCTAAAAGAGTGGACTTTTCCATCGGTGGGACAAAAAACCGGCGTTCCCGCCTCGGCCCAAAAATCTACTCCCAAGTGAATACAGCGTTTACCCGCTTCGGTGTCGAAGTGTTTAAAGCGACTATAAATTTTCCGGTTTTCGCCATAACCCCCGATGGCATATAATCGACTTTCTTGTCGGACCTTTTGCTGAATATAGCGTCCGAGCTTTTCAGCACTATCAATAAATTTCAAATCAGGATTGTCTGCAGAAAGATTCAATTCCATGCAGGTATCAGGATTTAGCTCCAATCGAAAAAGGGGCTTTTGGGCTCGCGGTTTCATACTCCTTGCTTTGCTAGTGGGTTAAATTAATAAGGATAATCGAATTAGGACCTTTTTCGACTAGCAGCCTTTCCACCACCAATTGCGGCGCTTAGTCCAATTAAAAATCCCAACCAATAAGGCCATCCGGTATTATTGAGCGCATGAATGCCGATGTCCATTCCGAAAATCTTTCCGATAACCGAAAAGAAAATGATGAAGCCATGCCAAAGGCCCCATAAAAATCCAGCGGGTTCTTCCTCAAAACCAGAAGGAGCACAGCTTGAAATTAGCCCTAAAATAAGGAGTGTAGAAGCAATGAGAGAGACTTTAGTTTTCATGAGAAGCAACCTTAAAATGCTTCTAAGAAGTTACGAAAACTAAACTTTGCAATCAAGTTTTTTGCCGATAATCGAAATTATAATTGTTTGAAGTCCAGGGGTCTATAAATTCAACTTCCGTTTATCGAAGATTATTAACCGTTTATCGAAAAGATTATCGGT
The DNA here is from genome assembly GCA_950073045.1 of uncultured Flavobacteriales bacterium. GTDB lineage: Bacteria > Bacteroidota > Bacteroidia > Flavobacteriales > Schleiferiaceae > Croceimicrobium. Next base: position 4,968 of record CATMQD010000006.1, read on the forward strand.
AAACGGTTTTACCAGCCTTGCTCTTGGTATTTTGGATTGGCAGAGAACTCGGCTGCACCAATATCGAGGTCCCCAGATTTGGGAATTCGAGCAAGACCCCAATTGCACACCCGACTGTTATCATCTTCATAAGCGCGCCAAAAACCTTCATATTGATGATCACGAAAATCATCGGAAGAACGGTTCACTTCATTGGAGCTTAATTCACCATCTCTTTTTAAAAGGTAAGTACACCAATAGCTTCCGCTGAAAATACCTACGTGCTTTTGCTCGGGGTTTTCACTGAAGAGATAGCGACCTTTAATTTTTCCTGCCGACAGCCATTCGGGATTGGGACTTTTTTTATCGAGCTCCCGCGGTAAATCTTCATCCTCAGAAATGCCTTCAATGATTAGTAGGCCTTTAAAGTCACACCGATTGCTTTTAACGATTGAATGCCCTTTAAGGTGGTAGAGGTTTTTTTGATCGACATCTTTCCAAAGGCTATCAAACTGCATGTAGATACGTTGCTTATCCTCACCTATAAAACCTAAGAACTCGGAACTAGGTATCAGAAGCTCACTTAGGTCTTGATCCAAAATAGCAGCCATGCGGCTTTCGGAGGGACTGCAAATCAGAAACGAAATCAATAAGAGTAATAGATTGGGCATGACTTGCTCTTTAAAGTTTAAATTACAGAAAGGGCCCCGACTAATAAACCAAGGTACTATCGGGGCTGTAAACTATGTCGTTTAAGCGAATGGAAAGAGCTGGTTTATCATCCAATTGATGGTTTTTTTGATAAGCATCGAGTCCTTTGCGGATGGCAATCAGGCAAACGAAAAAGCGCTCATAGGATATTTGCTCCCAACCTTTAAAATTAAAGTAAATACCATGTGAACATGGCTTAGCATTGGCCGCGGCATTTTCTAACTTCTTTAAGTTGAGAGGGGACCCATTATAATATACCTGATCGTTTGCGGCGGGCATAATTAGGTGTTCCTTTTCAAAAATTGATGGAGGAAAAGGAGGCGCTGGAGGTGGAGGAATAAAGGGGTCGAAGGTAGCACTACCGTAATAGTGAATCGCTAGGTCGTAGTGTTCATATGCGGCACTATTTTGAAAGCTAAAGGCCAATCTAGTATTTCTAAGCTCAGGTTTGGGAGTACTGGCATAGGCCTGCATTAAACTCGCAACTTTCGCATTTCGATCGAGAACAAATCGCAAGGGGTAAGGGCCTGGGATATAATGCTGCCTGAAATAGTGATTATTGTATAGCGTGCTTTGATACTCACCTATAGAAAGAAGCTTTTTACCTCGGGTAGCGTAAAATTGAATTGAAGAAGGAAGCGAGTCTTTTTCCAATATAAAATACTCTTCATTAAAGGAGCGCTCTCCCAACATAGGAACCAGCAAATCGCTTTCCACGAGCTGTATATCAAATCGTTCGTAGGGATTTTTTTGAGCGATTTTTCGTTCCAGTTTTGCTATATCTACCAAGTTCCACTGACTAAAGATAAAGCTTAGACCACCTATAATTCCAGCACTTAAAAGCAAGTAGCGCAGCGCTTTTACGCGATAAACTAAAAGCAGGTTTTTCCAAAGGTTTAAGAATAGCACGCTCAGGATTAGAGGAAAAAGCCAGGGGTAATTTTGGTAAAAGTTTAGTTCCATGTCACTGCCATGAAAGGCAAAGTCAAGGCTAAAGCCAAACATAAAACTAAGCTTCACAAACCAGTGTAAAAAGGACCACTGGAGCATTCTTTGGTCATTTAAAATTCGATTGCGAGCAAAGAATGTTTTTTCTCCAAAACGGAAAGCTCTATAAAACCAAATCTCCAAAACAATGGCCAAACCACTAATTAAACTCAGGGCCGCAAAAAACAGCTTATAGAAAAGTCTTTCATCAGCGCTAAGCGGATACACCTGATAATAGTAATTGATAGCCATAAAGCGCAGGAGGTCCAGCATAAGGATACTTAGCTGGTAAAATGCGAGGCTAAAGGCTAAAGCAAAAAATAACCCGCCATAAAAACGCAGCGGGTTATTTTGAATAGTTTCGGGATATGTAATTAGCCTTTTAATTCTTCGATAAAGCTTTGATAGTCTTGAGTTTTAGCTCCTTGTTCTTGCGCCATCTCCAAGGCTTTTAATTCAATTTCTAAGGCTTTTTCATTTTGGCCATTCACCGCTAGTAGGTGAGCATAGGTGTCCATAATGTGGTGTTGTGGAGAGAGCTCCACCGCGCGTTCGGCCCATTTTAAGGCGGCCTTTAAAACTTCTGGGTTTTCTACTTTTTCATAGCTGCTCCAAGCCACATTATTAAGTTCGTCGGCATCATCCCAAAGGTATTTTTTTACGCCATTTAAGGCCGTCTCGCCATAGGCTTCAAAGTCCTCATTTTTTTGGTGAGCAATTAAATCTAGGCGAAAGCCAATTTTACCACTAAGGGGAAAATCCTCACGTAAATACTCTTCGCGTAAAGCTTGATAGCTGGCCATGGCCTCTTCACTGCGAGCGCGGTAAAGTTTATTGGCTAAGCCGTAGAATAAGGTTTGCTCTATAAAGGCCATACCATCATCTGGACGAAGTTTATCAACCAGCTCGACATTACGAGCTAGGGTTTTAAAGGTGCGACTGTCTAAATTATCCGCGGCATTAGTAATAATCTCCCAATTCTCATCCGTAGTCCAGTCGTCTATTCGATACTGTTCAAAGTAGCGATCTACAATGCCATCGGGCATCATTCCTGCTGCAGAAACCGTCATGAAATAGTTTTTCATGAAAGCCGGATCTTTAAAATTGGCTTCTACATTTTCTAGTAAATAGGGTAGGTTTCGCTCTGGGTCTTTAGCTTGATTTCCGGCATCAATATAGCCTTGTGGCTCTCTGCTGGCCCCAACTTTAACTAAGAGGCGTTCCCCTTTTTCATCTAAATAAAGCAAGGTAGGATAGGCTCGCACATTATACTTTTTAGCGATATCTAGGCCTTCACCTTTTTCCATATCGATCTTTAGACAGATATAGTTTTCGTTGTAATATTCAGCTACATCGGCATCGGTAAAAATATTGGCACTCATCCATTTGCAGGGCCCACACCAAGTAGTATAGGCATCAATAAAAATGGGTTTGCCCTCTTCTTTAGCGGCGGCCATTCCATCACTAAAGGAGATGTCACGGAATTCAATTTTTTGGGCTTGAAGGCCCACGCTCAACAGGAGGGCTAATATTAGGTAGCGCATAATGGTGTTATTTAAGACTCCGGAATTTCGGGAGTTTTAGGGGTTAATAAATATTGGGGTTTAATAAACTCTGATAAATACTTATCGGGAATATCTACAAAAAAGTGACCCGTGGCATAGGGCGCAATATCATAGGCATTGTAATGAAAGTGTAAACCTAGGCTATCCATGGTAAAGTTCTCGGGAAAGCGGAATTGATTATCATCAAACCAAAAACCGGCATCATTTAAAGGTGCAAGCTCCGATATTTGATTTTCATTGCGAAAAAGTTGTTCACCCAAATCAAGGAGGTCACTCATTTTTCCTGGAATCACAAGACTGTCTAAAGGCAAGTCGCGACCATCTTTAAGACGAATAAATTGCGACTGACTAAAACGGTTGGGATGTGCGCCACCAGTGTAGGCGCCGTGGGTACTTTCATAAGAAAAAACGCCGTTTCCATTATGCACTACTCGTAGGCTTTGAGAAAGATCCCAGGGGGAATAGGGCGGATAATCGCTTTTTAATAATCGTTGATATTCGGCGCTGATGGAGTCGAATAAAGCTTGATAGCTGTGTACCTCCGCAGCAAAATTGATATTGGCGGTAAGTAGGTGTTTTTGTATGCTATCTTCAATGGCTCCTAAGAGACTATCCTTTTCTCCTTTCAGCCGAATATTCTCGATGAAAAACTCGAAGTAAACCTCACCGCTATCTAGCTTCGCTTGCTTCTGGATGGTATCAATTTTATAATCTAGAGATTGGGGCGAAGGCACTTCTTTAACCGGCGGATCGCAGGAAAAAAGTAGGATAGAAAGAAGAAAGAGGGGCAGGTATCGCATCTTAAAATTCTAAGGCTCTTGGATAAAGTTTATTTTTGGCCGAAACCGTAAACTAAGCTATGAAATTATATTCGGTAAATCTCGGAACTTTTAAGCTCGATGGCGGAGCCATGTTTGGTGTAGTGCCAAAATCTATTTGGCAGCGCAGTGTTCCATCAGATGAAAATAATCTTTGCAATTGGGCTTTACGCCTTCTCCTAATTGAAGATGGTAAGCGATTAATTCTGGTTGATACCGGAATGGGTCATAAGCAAAGCGAGAAATTTTTTGGTTACTATTTCCGCGGTGGCGCACATGATATGGATGCGGCATTAGCAGAACATGGTTTCCATCGGGATGATGTTACAGATGTGTTTTTAACGCATATGCATTTCGACCATGTAGGTGGAGCAGTAATGTATGAAGGCGACAAATTAGTGCCAGCCTTTAAAAACGCTACCTATTGGTCCAATAAATACCATTGGGACTGGGCAGCAAATCCAAATCCTCGCGAGAAGGCTTCTTTCTTAAAGGAAAACTTTGAGCCTTTGTTAGCAGCCGATCAAGTAAAGATGATTGATGTGCCCCGCGAAAATGGCTGGTACGATACCGAGCTACCCTTTAAAGTGGTGGTGGTAAACGGTCATACCGAGGCCCAAATGCTTCCTTATCTCGAAATTGGTGATCAGAAGATTTTGTACAGCGCGGATCTTATTCCCAGCATCGGACATATTCCTTTGCCTTATGTAATGGGTTACGATGTTCGACCGCTTGATACTATGGCAGAGAAGGCTCCGATTCTACAGAAGTGTGTAGAGAATGACATCAAACTCTTTTTTGAGCATGATGCCGTAAATCAAATGGCAATGCTAAAAATGACGGAAAAGGGCGTGCGCTTAGAACAAACTGCCCGTCTACAGGATTTTAGTCTTTAATATTTTGCAGATGCCACTTTTAAAGGGCTTTTGATGATTTCCCTTGATTGGAGAATTAAAAATAAACCTCAATGAAATTTAAATTTTACTCGCTTTTAATAGCCTTACCTTTTTCTGCTTTTGCACAGGTTCCACAAGGCTATTGGCAACAAGAAGTTGATTACACCATCAATATTAGCCTGGATACCGACGATCATCAGTTTAGCGGTACCGAGCAATTGAACTATATCAACCATTCTCCGGATACTTTAACCGAAGCATTTTTCCATCTCTATTTTAACGCCTTTCAGCCGGGAAGCATGATGGATATTCGCTCGCTAAACATTCCCGATCCAGATAAAAGGGTGGGAGATCGCATAAGCAAGCTAGACCCTGATGAAATTGGAATTCAAAAAGTTACAAGCTTAAAGCTGAATGGAAAGGCCACCTTATTAGAGGAACATGGAACGGTATTAAAAGTCTTATTTCAAGATCCTATCCTACCTGGCGATACCGCCCATTTTGATATGGAGTTCGCAGGACAAGTGCCGGTGCAGATCCGCCGTAGTGGTCGCGATAATGAGGAAGGAGTAGACTATACCATGACCCAATGGTATCCTAAAATGGCCGCTTATGATGAAATGGGTTGGCATCCTTACCCTTATGTGGGTCGCGAATTTTATGCTCCCTTTGGAAAGTTTGAAGTAAATATCGATTTACCGGCTGATTATAAAGTAGCGGCTACTGGCACTTTAGAGGATTATGAAGGCCATTGGACAAAGAGTGATCAAGAAAGTGAGGAAGCGCTAGACCTGCAGTTTGAAGAATTAGTGGAGATAGATGCCGACCGTCGCCAGTGGAGTTTTAGTGCTGAAAACGTACATGATTTTGCTTGGGGCGCAGATCCAGATTATATCCACACCAAAACCCCATTTGATGAGGAATTGGATCTTCATTTCTTTTACCTCCCTAAATATGACGAAAACTGGGAGCGTTTGCCCAAATATGCTTTGCAGTTTTTTCGTGAAATGAAGAATCGTTTTGGAACCTATCCCTATCCACAGTTTAGTGTAATACAAGGTGGTGATGGAGGCATGGAGTACCCTATGTGCACCATGTTAAAAGGCACCGGAAACATCAATGGTTTAATTGGTGTAACTGTGCATGAAGGAGCACACAATTGGTATTATGGAATTTTGGGTAGTAATGAAGCCCGTTACCCTTGGATGGATGAAGGCTTTACTTCCTTTGCGGAAGAAGAAGTGATTAATGCAATTCGTCGAGATCCTGTAGAAAACCCACATGCTCGTGCCTACTCTAATCATGCCTTTTTGGTTTCCAAACCAGAAGAGAATGAGCCCCTAAGTACCATGGCCGATCGCTATGAGCGCAACCGTACTTACGGAATAAACGCCTACTCCCGTGGGGAAATCTTTTTAGCCCAACTGCGATACATTATTGGCGAAGAAGCCTTTAATCGCGGCATGATCCGCTTTTTCGAAACTTGGAAGTTTAAGCATCCTGAGCCTTGGGACCTCGTGCGTATTATGGAGCGTGAAAGCGGTTTACAATTGGATTGGTATTATCACCAATGGGTAGAAACCACTAAGGAAATTGATTATGGAATTAGTAGAGTGGAAGCCGGCAAGGGGAGCACCGATTTTCATTTAGAGCGCTTGGGTACCATGTCTATGCCTTTAAAAATCCGTCTTTACTTACGTGATGGCTCTACCTTTAATTACTACATTCCTACTGTAGAGCAGTTTGGTGCTTATCCAGAAGACGATTATCAATACCAAAAGCCTTGGGCTTGGACCCATCCCGATTATGTGCTTAATCTGCCTATTGAGCTAGATGATATTGAAAAAGTAGTGATTGACGAAGCTGGTTTTATGGCCGATATAAATCGCAGTAATAATCAATATCCTAAAGAAGAGGGTAAGGAGAATTAAGACCATAAAGCCCTAAGGGCGATAAAGAGACCAAAAGCTATGAGGATGATTGAAATAATTTTTTCGATCATCCTCATTCCTTTTCCGGCCAACTTCTGCTTAAAGCGATTAGCGAAGTAAATTTTTAAGAGATCAATTCCCAAATAAACCCCAATGGTGGCGATGTAGAAGATGACCATTCTTTGCGGCTCATTATCCAGTAAGTTACCAATGGTTACGGTAGTAGCTAACCAAAAAAGGAAAACCCCAATATTTAGAAAGTTGAGTAAGAACCCTTTAACAATCAAAAAGCCCTTGCTATCAAGTTTAAGGTTTCCGGTAAACTGACTTTGCACTTTTGATTTACGGAGGTAATAATAACCAAAGCCCATTACAGCCAAGCCAGAAAATAAACCCAGCCAAACATTGTGCTGCATTTTTTCAAGTAGTGGCCGACTTCCGAAATAGGCAAGGAGGATAAAAAAAACATCTGCCAGCACTGCACCGATATCCAAGCTAAGGGCAGCGCCTTTACCTTTGGTAATGCTGGTTTCAATAATAACGAAGAAGATAGGCCCTGCAGCAAAACTTAAGCTTAGGCCTAAAGGCAGGGCATACAGGAATTCCAAGTTTCAGCTTTTAAGACTCTGCTTCTTTTTGCGATTTTAGAGCGTCGAAATCCTTTTGCAGGTTTTGCAAATCAGATTCTAGTTTAGCGGCTTCATCAGCTTTAGCTTTAAGCTCCTCATTTTTATTACGAAGGTCTTGCTCTAGTTTAGCGATGTCAGCACGGCGCTCTTCCAGCTCTGTTTTAAGACCATTAATATGTCCATTAAGATCTTTAATTTCCTTTTGTAAACCAGAAGTGGTAATGGTGTTATAAGCGATATAACATAGGAAACCAACGGCAAACACAATATTGGTATATAGGGGTTTGCTGGGATTGTCTCCCATTACAAAATACATGATTAAAGCAGCGGCAACGACCAAAGTTCCTACAATAAGAACTAGTGTTTCCATTTTCTTTCTATCCATTCCCTCGTAATTAGCTTGGTTGAGTTTTTAAAAGTACATTTTTTTAAACGGGTACAAAGTCTAGTTGCTTCTTCTCTAGGTCGGCGTTTTTAACTTGAATGGCAATCTCGTCTCCTAGTTGAAAGACCTTGCCATAGCGCTCTCCCACGATACAGAAATTGGACTCATCAAAACTGTAGTAGTCGTCTTTAAAGTCACGAATTCGAATCATGCCTTCACAATGATTATCGCGTAATTCTACAAACACCCCCCATTCGGTAACTCCAGAAATGGTGCCCATAAAGGTCTCGCCAACCTTATCCTCCATAAATTTCACTTGCATGTATTTCACCGATTCGCGTTCGGCTTCGGTAGCTACTCTTTCACGGTCAGAGCTATGCACACAAAGATCCTCATAATGATCGCGACCAGGAGATTTACCACCATCAAGATAGTGCTGTAAAAGTCGATGTACCATTACATCCGGATAGCGTCGGATAGGTGATGTAAAATGCGTGTAATAGGCGAAACTTAAGCCGTAGTGACCAATATTATCGGTGCTGTACACCGCTTTAGCCATGGAGCGAATCGCTAATTTGGAGATCATATTATCCTCTGGCTTGCCCTTCACTTGCTTTAACATGGTGTTTAAGCTTTTACTGATGGCACGAGAACTATTATAGCTAACCTCGTATCCAAATTGCTTCACGAAAGTGCCAAGGTCCCGCAATTTATCAGGATCTGGATCATCGTGAATGCGATAAACAAAGGTATTGCCGCTCGGTTGATTTCCCTTTTTACCGATGAACTCAGCTACTGAGCGATTGGCCAATAGCATGAACTCCTCAATCAGATGATTGGCTTCCTTAGACTCTTTAAAATAAACCCCGGTGGGATGGTTATTTTCATCGAGGTGGAATTTTACTTCCGCACGATCGAAGGCTAGCGCGCCGTCTTGCATGCGGTCGGCGCGCATTTTTAGCGCAAGATCATTCAGGATGTTTATTTCTTCGCTTAATGGACCTTCTTTACTTTCAATTACAGCCTGGGCATCCTCATAGGCAAAGCGGTGGTCGCTATAAATCACCGTTCTTCCAAACCACCGATTATGCACTTTCGCTTGATGGTCTATTTCGAAGACCGCCGAAAAACAGAGTTTCTCCTCATTGGGACGTAAGGAACAAACGCCATTGGATAGCTTTTCGGGCAACATTGGAACAACACGATCTACTAAATAAATAGAGGTTGCTCTTTCAACGGCTTCCTTATCGAGGACGGAGTTTTCTTCGATGTAGTGACTAACATCGGCAATGTGCACCCCGATTTCGTAATTCCCGTTTTCTAGCTTCTGGAAAGAGATGGCATCATCAAAATCTTTTGCATCTGCAGGGTCTATAGTAAAGGTTAGAACTTCCCTAAAGTCGCGGCGTTTTGCAATTTCCTTTTCGGTGATTTGATCAGGAATACGTTCTGCTTCTAGCTCTATTTCCTTTGGGAAGTCTCGGGGTAAGCCGTATTCTGCGAGAATAGAATGTATTTCTACCTCATGGTCACCGGGATTTCCTAAAACTTCGGTTACTGTGCCGAATGGAGAGGAGGCTTTTGGTGGCCAGTCGGTAATTTTAACAACTGCTTTTTGGCCGTGTTTGGCCCCATTAAGGTTTTCCTTCGGGATGTATATATCCACAAGCATCTTACGACTATCAGGAACTAAGAAGCCGTAGTTTTTAGAAAGTTCTATGGTACCTACAAACTCCGTTCGGGCTCTTTCTAGGATTTCTACAATCTCACCTTCTGGCTTTTTATTCTTTCGTTGGGCATACATCAACACTTTAACAATGTCGCCTTGCAGGGCCGTCATCGTATTCTTAGGAGTAATGTATACGTCTTGCTCTAGCTCGTCGCTAATTACATAAGCGGATCCTTTGGTGGTTAAATCCACCTTGCCGGTGATATAGTGGTCGGTGTGTTTGTAACGGAATTTACCGCGAGCGGGCTCTTCCACAAGGTCCTGCTTTCGCAGAGAGGCCAAAGCTTGTAAAACCATATCTCTTTCATAATGGTCTTGGATGCCAAGCTTGGCAGAAATTTGTTTGTAGTTAAATTGTTTGAGACGATCTTCTCTCAAAACGCCAAGAATCGCCTTTTCGATCTTGGCTAAGCGCTTCAGGCGCTTTTGCGATTTTTTAGGTTTCATGTTTTACAAATTTACGTTAGAGTTTTCGGGAATAGATTACCTGAGCATGAAATTGCTGAGGTAGATCCACTTTAGAGCATCTTGACAGAGCTAAAAACCTAGACCAATGAGTTTACGCTGTCCCAACACAGAATAAGGAGTGGTAGTGTTTTACTCATCCAAAGCGGACTTCGCTTGTATTACTATTACTATCCACCTAGATTAGCTCAATCATAAATCCTGAAAATGAAAAAATTAATTCTTCTTTGCTTATTATGTTGTGGCTTTTTCGCTCACAGCCAAGTTTTTGCACCTGTTGGCCAAGGTTTACCTCAAAAACCTTCGATGAGTGCAAGTGACAATTCGAGTGTTTATTACGGCTATACATTCGGTAACCCCGGACAAACCCATGTTCATAAATGGAATGGCTTTTCTTGGTCGGCCTTGCCCTTATTTAATGGTTATAGTTCCGATTTGTTTGTCTTTCAAGGCGATATATACTTAGTAGCTATTAACTATTCACTTCCTTATGGCAGCAGCATTTATAAAATGGAAAATGGTAGCTGGCAGCAGAAGGGACAAACCTTTCAAGGTTATGTTACTGATATTGAGCAAATGAACAATCAAGTAATTCTAGCAGGGGCGATTAACGATGCCTCACTTGGGGCAGTAGGTTTAGTTAGCTTCGATGGTTCTTCGGTTAGCGCTATTTATCCCGCCAAACAAACAGATTCTATCCAAGGAATAGCCTATATCCAAAATCAACTTTGGGCAGTGGGAAGCTTCGGCTCACAGGCGGGTACCGACACTAGTTCGGTTATGAAATACAATGTTCAGAATTCGGAGTGGGAATATCCCGCCACTAAAAAATCAGGTCTCAACTACAGTTACTTTTTAAAAGAAATTTTCGAGTTAAACGGTAAGGTGTATACCCTTAGACAGTATAACTCGGGTATATATGAGGTACGCAACGATTCATTAATCTTATTACCTAATATCAACTTGCCTTATTATACCGCTGATGTTGTCGTTCACAATAACATCGCCTATATAGGAGGATCCGCTTTTTCGAGCTTCGATGGCACAGGTGCCAGCCAAATTACTCCCTGGCCAGCTAATTCTTATCTCCTAAACCTAGTAGGAAACGACATTTATGTGAGCACCCATAGTGCTCAATTTGCAGGTATAAACCTTAACTATGTCTTCAAACTTGGTTTAAATAATTTGGCTTTGGTTCAAGGAACCATTTACGATGATAAAAATGCAAACTGCAGCTACGATGCCGGAGAGCCTAGTGGGGTTTCAGCCGGTTATACTTATAGCTTAGGAGGCAACACTATTTTCATAGGTGCCACCGGCTCTTATAGTTTGCTCTTGCCAACAGGCACTTATGCTATAAATAACCTGCATACTATTGATCCGATTGATCAATACCTGCAGCATCGCAGCTCGTGCAGCGGACAAAGTTCCATCACCGTTCAAGGCGGGCAGAATTATATTCATGATATACCATTTGAACACGATGGTACTATGGATCGAGCAATCGAATTAAGCAGCTTCTCTTCCGGAAGATTAAGACAAGGTTTTGACGAAAATCTATTGTTGGAAGTTTATAATCCAGGTGGCGACTTTTCAGGAATTGTAGACATTGAAATTGATTTAGCCCCCAATTTAACCTACGTAGGTACCAGCCCTTATTTCACCGGACAAAGCAATGGCACTTTGAGCTTTCAGGTAAATGGTATTAATGAAAGAGAGCGATTCAGTATTCCTGTACTTATAAATGTTGGGCTCGGAACCACCATCAATGATACCCTTTGCATCAATAGTCGTATTGTGGCTAACAGCAATGATGCGAACCCTATGAATGATACAAGTAATATCTGTTTAAGGGTATCTGCCGCCCATGACCCGAACGATAAAAGAGCCAATGTAGAAGCCAGTTTACCAGGTTTATCAGAGCTCGACTATCATATTCGTTTCCAAAATACCGGAACCGATACGGCTTATAAAGTGGTGGTGGTTGATACTTTAGAAAGTTATTTTGACCCATCAAGCATTGCCCTAGGCTCTTGTAGTCATCCTTATACTTTTAGAGTGGAAGGTGAAAATATCTTAGTCTGGACCTTCGATAATATTCGCTTACCCGATAGCACCACTAACAATCTTGCAAGTCAGGGCTTTATTAAATTCACCATTGATGTTGACGCCAGTTTACCCATAGGCTCGGTAATTGATAACGATGCTGAAATTTACTTCGATTATCAGCCTCCAGTGCATACCAATCACGCTCAAACCTTTATTGTTGACGAGCTTTCGATTGCGGAGAACAGAGAAGCTCCCGACTTTAGGCTTTATCCAAATCCATTTAGGAACCAGCTCATTGTAGAAACCAAAGCAGCAAATGAGACCTTGGTGCTTTATAATTTACAGGGTGAGAAATTAAGAGAATTTAAATTTGAGAAAGCGGCCAAGTACGAGCTTAAGCTTCAGGAGCTAGAAGCTGGAGTCTATTTAATGAAAGGTAGCAATAGCAGTTACAAGATAATCAAGCAATAAGCCTAACATTTTTGAAAATTAAAAAGCCGCCATCTTCATTTGAAAATGGCGGCTTTTATCGTTTTATGCTTTTTCCTTTAGTTCAGAATTAGATTTCCAGTATTTCGGTATCCTGAATTGTCCTTGTACCAATCTTCATAATTGCTGCCACTGCTTTGGGCCCAAGTATTAAAGTAGTTGTAGGCAGTGTTTATAGCTTTATTTTCTTCAGGATAACGGAACTCATGAATGATATTAATGGCCCAAGGCAAATTATTATCATTACGATAATAAATACCTGTAGCTGGGTTTGTAGCATCATGTACGGTATTAAAGTAACTAGCATCTGCTAAATCCGTGGGTTCCATATCTGCCAAGTGTACTTCTCGGCCACGAACACCATCTACAATCATAAAAGGATTAAAAGGTGCAGAACCAATTAAACTTGGATCAATAGGATTTGTAAAATTGATCACCACCGTAATTTCTTCACCAACGGAGATTGGTTGACCTCTTTCGGTATTTATATAAAGTCCCGTTCCTAAACGAGGAATATTATCGTAGGCATCATCAAACACAATTACGGTAGCGCCATCATTATGGTTCGCTTCTAAGCCTTTAGCATCTAAGCTGATGTAGTTTTCAGTTAGATTATATCCACTAACCGAACTAATTAAATTGGGATCGATATCCATTTTAAAGCCTAATCCATTGCGGAAGGAAGCACCAATCGCTTTAACCCGAAACTTAGCTTCCAAACGCACTACTTGATTATTAGCATTGGCTATTTGGGTAAAACGGTAATTAACTACTAAATCGTTAAAATCATAATCTCCTTGTGAGGGCCATAAGTCCTCAAAAGCTAAAGACCCCCAACCAATATCAGAAGGAGTGTAAGTAGCCTCCGCCGCATTCGGGTCATTGGGGAAGTCGTCTAAAGCATCAATAACTCCGTCGTTGTCAGTGTCAACATTTTCCAAGTCCTCCACGGCACATTTATAAGAGCCTAGGTCGTTAATTTTATGAGGATAAGTGTTTACCACGGACCAGGCACCATCGTACTTATCCATTTCAATAAGTTGAGAATTTGCATCATTGGTGGCTAAGTACAAACGATCATTTCGATCGATCGCCATGGAAGTGGGTTGAAAAGGAAGGTTCTCGGCACTGATTCGTGTAGCATTGGCCACATTTCCAGAAATATCTATTCGATATAAACCAGAGAAACAACACATGTAAATAGTAGAGTCTTGAGAAATAGCCACATCACCACCACCAACGGGAGACTCAAGTCCAGAAATACTAAAGGTATTTACTACTTGATTTGTAAGAGGGTTTAAGGTGTACATCACCTCATTTTTTGCGATATATAATAAGCCATCTACTGGATTATACTCCATTCGAGGATAACTTCCATTAAAAGGATTACCATTTTGAGCTACGTGAAAAGTTTGGTTCGCATAGTCGTAATAGCGTAAGGTGTTATTTGTATTGTAATATACCTTCTCATTTTCTTGATCTACCGCGCATGCAATTGAACCACCACCAACTAAATCTGGCAAAGGTGTGGCAGTGTAATTTCCGCTTTCTACGTCAATAGTGTAAAAACCGCCTTGACCATTAACCGCATATAAAGTTTCGGAACAACCATTGGACTTTCCTCTTTTATTATAAGTAATAGAAGCGCTGTTGCCAGAGATATTTATAAACTCAGAGCTAATTGCCCCATTGGCATTACGCACTACTTTTACTCGATCGCAAAAAGTAGGTAGTGTTAACACTGCCTGACTGCTATTCCCCTGAGCTAGAAAGCTTGCTACCTTTTCTTCATTTTGACCGTCGAAAGAAGCAAATACAGTGTACTTTACACGATAGGTCTCCGTGTCAGTAATGTTTAAGGTAATTTGTTCTTCGGTACGAAAATCAAAATCAGGGCTTACCTGCAGGTCTTCAATTGACACACTAGGGTCTATACTGTTACTAGCATTAGGGTCCTCATCTTTTTTACAGGCGGCAAGAATGAGCAAGGAGAGTAATAGTAAATGAATACGTTTCATTGTTCTTCGTTTTTTACGATCAGCGCAAAGGAACGAATACCATCTTTGGCTATCCTTGCAATTCGATGAATGGCCAATATTGCTCGATAGTCTGCAGGGTTAAAAATCAAGGGATTAAGTGTAAATTGAAAAAAAATTAACCGCTTGGGCAACCCTTTCTAAAATAAAGGGTGTCATGTATATGTAGCCTCCAAAAAAATGGGAATAGTTCGCAACCTACCAAGCTCAGAAAAACGTCTGGTGAAGCAGTGCCTTCGCGGAGACCATGAAGCGCAGCGCGAACTTTACGACCGCTACAGCGGAGAAATGCTAAGCGTTTGCCGCAGGTACACCCAAAGTTTGGAAGATGCCGAAGAAGTTCTTTCCAATGGTTTTATAAAGATTTTTAGTCGCCTCGATCAATATCGTGGAGAAGGAGCCCTCGGGGCTTGGATACGTCGGATTATGGTTCGGGAGGCGCTAAACTTTATTCGCTATAAAAAGAATCTCTTCGTAGAAGTTGAAGAGGAACGTCAATCGGAATTTGGTCACAGTAATGTAAAAGACCATTATGATGCAGAGCATTTACTGCGCATGATTAACGAGCTTCCTACCGGATACCGAACGGTTTTCAACCTCTATGCCATCGAAGGTTATAATCACCGGGAAATCGGCGAAATGCTTGAGATTTCGGAGAATACCAGCAAGAGTCAACTGAGTAAAGCTCGTCGACAATTGCAACAGAAATTGAGTGAATACGAATTAATAGCAAAGAATAACTAATATGAGTTCCAAGCATCCTATCGACGCGCTTTTTGAGAAGGAGCTCAAAGAGCATCAAAGCAGCCCTAATGAGGCCGTTTGGGAAAAAATTGCCGCTAATCAGCAGGGGACTAAACCCAAAAGAGAAGGAATCTTTTTCCTTCGTGCAGCATCAGTGTTACTATTGGTTGGTTTAAGTTCCTTTTGGTACCTCAACCGTCATTCTGGGGACATAGGCATTCAACCATCTAATGCGCAGCAAGAATTTGTGGCTGGGCCAGATGATAAGCCGGAAAACAATACCGACGAGCCAGAGAACACCCAAACCAAGGAACCAAAGAATGCGAAGGCAAAAGCGTCTAAAACAGAGCCCAAGCAAAAAGTAAAAAAGGCAAACTCTAAAAAAGGAACCGCTCGAGTGATTCCAATTTTACAGCAAAAGATCTCAGATCCAGTTTTAGCTTTAAATGATTTAAATAGCATTGATTTAGAGGAAAACCTTGAGGGAGTTGAAACAATTGATGATCCAGATGTACTCAAAATTCGGGTGAACTTATCCGATATCAAAGGGGATTATCAAACAAACCCGAAAGCCAAGAAAGATCTTCGTCAGCGGATGTGGGCCTATGCTTCCTCTCAATACGAAAGGGTAAAAGCAGGAGAAGGTTTGGAATTACCAAATACCGATGATGCCAAAATCGAAATTCCTTTACCAGACTTTATTAACCGTCGATTTAGTAAGTGATGAAATTTTTAGCAAGTCTATTACTACTCACCTCCCTTTCCTTTCAGGCGCAAGCCCAAAGCGAGGCAAGAAAAAAGGAATTAACGGAGGAACTTAAAAAGGAACTGATTGCTATTGGCGATAATATTTCAGAGCTAAGTCGACTAATGGCCGACGATTTAGAGCAGGAGCTTCAAGAGGACAGTCTTAAAGTTCGGATGAAGGAAGTGAAAAAGGCCATTAAAGAGAATCAAAGAAAAATTGTGGAGTACAGCAAAGAGCTAAGCCGCGATTATGAATTGGATGAAAATCAGAAAGAACTTTTAAAAGAAGGCGCCCGAGCATTTGGTGAAAGTATGCGCCTATTCGGGGAAGCGATGTCGCTTATGGCTCGTGACCTTAGCCAAATGATTGAAGAAAAGATAAATGAAGAATAAACCATCAAACAAAATGAAGCAACGAATTAAAACAAACATGAAAATGAAAAAGTCAATTTTAGCAGCCCTGTTGGTGGCTTTTGGTTTCGGCCTTTCGGCTCAAACTGATACCAACGCCCGCAAGAAAATCGAGATTCAAATCGAAGAAAATACCCTAGAATTTAAGGCTCCCAAAGATGCTAATATGTCAAGCATGATTGGTTTTGCCACTACTCAGGTAACTCGATTACAAGCAAACCATGAGCGTATTCTTCGTCGTATCGACGAGCAAGAAAAGGCCGGTAACCTTAGTGAAGAAGAAGCAGATGTTCTCCGTGATCAGGCCAATGAAAGCTTCGAGGCTAGCATGGAGCGTTTTGAAGACTTAATGGAAAACTGGGGCGAATCTTATGCCGAGCGCATGGAAGCTTGGGCTGAAGAGTATGAAGCTGGAATGGAAGCTTGGAGCGAAGAAATGGAGCGCTCTATGGAAGCCGATTCTGCCCAAATGGGAAAAGCACCTATGATTCCACCAATGCCCCCTCTACCACCAATGCCAGAAGCCATCCAAGACTCCGGTAAAAAGAAAATTATTATTTCTAAAGATGGAGTAATCATCGGCGATCAAGAAATTGAAATTGAGCGTGAGGAGGAAGAAGAGGATTTAGATATCGATGCCAGTGAATTATTCGAGCGTTTAGGAAAGCGCAAGTCCACTAGTATTAAGCGTACCGAAGATTATTTTGACATTGCCTTTGGTTTTAACCAGCAATTAGAAGATGGTCAATATTTGATTGAAGGTGGATCAGGAGAACTTGATTTTTGGAAATCTACCTCATTTAATATGGGTATTGGCTACAAAACTCGCATTGGTAGCCCTTACAGCAAGTTCTACATTAAGTATGGTATCGACTTCTCTTGGCATAACTTCCGTTTAAACGGATCGGATGTATTAGACGTGAATGCGGACAGTTCTTACTTCACTAGCATTGGTGTTTCTAATGTGTATGAAAAGAACAAGTACCACATTGCCTACTTTAATGTTCCATTAATGTTGCAGTTTGATTTCAGCGAAGCTGGAGATCGTGATGAGGCCTTTACAATTGGTGTAGGTGGTTATGGCGGAGTTCGCCTGATGGCTAAGCGTGAATTAGAGTATAGCACCCCTGTTTATCGTAAGGTAGAGGAAAAGGCTTACGATGACTTCTTCACCAACCAGTTCCGTTATGGATTAATGGCTCAAGTAGGATACAAATCCTTTAAGGTAACCGCGTCTTACGATATGAATGAGTTTTTCCGCGACAACAAAGGTCCCGGTGCTTATAATATGATGAACGTAACGCTAGGCTTTAGCCTTTAAGCAAACACTTACCCGAATCGTGTGCCGGGTAATTTATAGAAAGCGACTCTGGAGGGGGTCGCTTTTTTTATTTTTGAAAGATGAACTGGATTTTAAAAAACTGGGCTGAGCTTGAAATAAGCGAGCTTTATGCGGCTTATAAATTGCGCACAGAAGTATTTGTAGTGGAGCAAGGCTGTGCCTACCCAGAGGTGGATGAACACGACCCCCATTGCAAACATCTTTTTGCCTGGGATGGCGAAGCACTGGCGGCTTATGCACGAATTTGTCCGCCAAACACCGTTTATTCCGAAACCAGTTTAGGCAGAATAGTAGTAGCCGAAAAGTATCGTGGAAAAGGCTTGGGAAAAAAACTCATGCAAAGGGCACTAAAGGCTTTAAAAGAAGACTTCCCACAAGAGCGGATTAAAATTCAAGCCCAGGAATACCTCGAGGACTTTTATGCTTCTTTTGGATTTCAAACCATCACCGAATCCTATCCCGATGTGATGGTGATGCATGTAGATATGGTTTTAGCGGAGAATTGAGCTTTGCTCGATTCAACATATAGATCACAGGGAGAATAGAGCTAAACCCTATCATTTTTTACCATAAAAGCCGCAAAGCTTTGGTGACGCATGGGAAGTTGCCTCCTTGCTCAGTATAAATCGCAAAAGGTCTCTGCGCTATAACAGATAAGTCCTAATTATTAAAAAAGTCCATTACACCAGCAGAATCTAATCTAACAGCGACTGCAAGGAGCGTACTAATTACTAACTACTTAGTACTTAGAATTTAATCATCATAGCTGATAACCACTTTTTCACTGCGAGGATGACACTGACAGGTAAGTACATAACCGTCTTCCACCTCGTCGTCCTCGAGGGCATAATTCATTTCCATTTCCACCTCGCCTTCAAGCACCTTGGCGCGACAAGTACAGCAAACCGCTCCTTTACAGGCATAGGGCACATCGGCGCCAGCGTCGAGGGCGGCATCTAAAATGCAATCGCCATCACTATCTAAGCCAAAATGGGTTTCATCGCCATCCAGAATAACCGTAACCTGCGAATCGATTTTCTTGGTGCTTTCTTTCCCAACTTTAGTTTTCCCAGCAATGCTTTGTGCAGGAGAGGTGAAAAGCTCATAATGGATGAGGTCTTTAGAAACGCCCATTGATTTAAGCTCTTCGCTTACACTGTTAATCATGGCCTCTGGTCCGCACAAGAAATAGCCATTCACTTCTTTAATATCAAAGAAACGCTCAGCAAAGGTTTTACACTTATCCTGATCAATTCGGCCTTTAAGATAATCTGTACCCTGATCTTCGCGGCTAAGTACATGATGTACTTCGAGGCGATTCATGTAGCGATTTTTTAAGGCTTCAATTTGTTCCTTAAAAACTACCGACCCTGCTGTTTTATTTCCATAGAAAAGGGTGAAGGTCGAATTAGGCTCGTTTTCTAATACCGATTTTAATATGCTAAACACCGGAGTAATTCCCGAGCCTGCAGCAAAACCCACATAGTTATTACTAGCTTCTGGGTTTATTACAGCGGTAAAGTTGCCATCAGGAGTCATCACCCGCATGGTATCTCCAGCACTAAGTTCATTATTAGCCCAGGTAGAAAAACGACCGCCTTCTACTTCTTTAATCGCTACTCGTAATTCTCCATCAAATGGACTAGAACATAAGGAGTAAGAACGGCGCACCGCCTCTCCATTTATTTTAGTCTCTAATGTTAAATATTGACCAGGAATAAACTGGTAATCCGCCGCCAAGTTTTCCGGTACTTCAAAAGCTACCGAAACACAATCACTGGTTTCGCGAATTATATCTAATACCCGTAAATCGTGAAATACTGGGCGCGCTCCTTTCTTTTCAGGAGTGAAAAGCGAAGTCGTGTTAGATTTCGCCTTTTTGAAAAAGTTAAACATAGAATCGATCTATTTCCGCAAAAGTACATTCTTAAGGCCTTTGGAACAATTCCAGATAGGCCAATGTTTTAAATGGAGATACTATCTTTGTGTCACTCTCAAAAAAGACGATTATGACGAAAGAAATGAACCTCGAAGAACGCTTCCAGGCCTATGTGGATGGAGAGAATAAGGTAGAGCCGAAAGACTGGATGCCCGAAAAATATCGGAAAACCCTGATTCGTCAGGTTTCTCAGCACGCTCACTCTGAGGTGGTTGGGATGCTTCCAGAGGCAAACTGGATTACTCGCGCACCATCCTTACGAAGAAAAGTGGCCCTTTTAGCGAAAGTTCAAGATGAAGCTGGACACGGTCTTTATTTGTACAGCGCAGCCGAAACTTTAGGAGCAGATCGCGTCGATATGATTGACGATTTGCTTTCTGGCAAGGCCAAATACTCGAGTATTTTTAATTACCCTACTCCAACTTGGGCGGATATTGGCGCTATTGGTTGGTTAGTAGATGGCGCTGCAATCGCCAATCAGGTGATGCTGTGTCGTACCTCTTATGGTCCTTACAGCCGAGCGATGGTGAAGATTTGCAAAGAAGAAAGTTTCCATCAGCGTCAGGGATATGAGATTTTGCTCACCTTAGCTAAGGGAACTCCAGTGCAAAAACAAATGGCACAAGATGCCCTAAACCGCTGGTGGTGGCCATCTTTAATGATGTTCGGCCCTACCGATGATAATTCACCTAACTCGGCGCAATCCATGAAATGGAAAATTAAGCGCAAGAGTAATGATGAACTTCGTCAGGAGTTTATCGATAAAACGATTCCTCAAGCCGAGTATCTGGGACTTACTGTTCCTGATCCTGATTTAAAATGGAATGAAGAGCGCGGTCATTACGACTTTGGCACCATTGATTGGGAAGAATTCTATCAGGTGATTAAAGGCAACGGCAAGTGTAATAAGCAACGTTTACGTGCCCGCCAAAAGGCTCATGCTGAAGGCGAATGGGTGCGCGAGGCCGCCAATGCTTACGCTGAAAAACAAGCCGCTCGTAAATCACAAGAAGGAAGCGCAGCATAAAAGAACCAAACCGGCTTCGGCCGAACCTACATAAGCTATGAGTACAAAAGATAACTGGAAGATCTGGGAGATCTTTATCCGCTCCCGCAATGGCTTAAGCCATAAACACGTGGGAAGCCTTCATGCACCAGATGCAGAAATGGCCATAAAAAACGCCCGCGATGTGTATACCCGTCGTAGCGAAGGGGTGAGCATTTGGGCGGTTCCATCGGAGTCGATAACCGCTTCTTCACCCGATGAGTCGGAACCACTTTTTACTCCAGCCGACGACAAAGTTTATCGTCACCCTACTTTTTACGAAATCCCGGATGAGGTAGGCCACATGTAGGCCCCTGATCTTTCAAACGTATTACCTTGAAAGAACATTTATTAGAATATACCCTGCGCCTTGGCGATAACGCCCTCATTCTTGGTCAGAGACTAGGACAATGGTGCGGACATGGACCCATCCTTGAGCAAGATATTGCTCTTTCTAATATCGCCCTCGATCAATTAGGTCAGGCACGTATGCTTATGCAATATGCGGCCGACCAAAAAGGGGAGGGCTACACCGAAGATAAAATGGCCTTTTTCCGTGACGTTACGGAATACCATAATTGTCTTTTGGTAGAATTAGAAAATGGAGATTGGGGTCGCACTATAGTTCGCCAGTTTTTATTCGATACCTATAATTACTTCTTTTATACCGCTCTCCTTTCGTCGGCAGATGAAAGACTGAAAGAAGTAGCGCATAAGGCGATAAAAGAAGTTACCTATCACGCACAGTGGAGTGCCGAATGGGTAATTCGTTTAGGCGATGGAACAGAAGAGAGTCACCATCGGGTGCAAGAATCCTTAGATGATCTTTGGGAATGGACCGGCGAATTATTTGATATGGATGAGGTGGACCAAGCCATGCTGGAAGCAGGTATTGGTGTAGACCTTAAGGCAATCAAAGAACAATGGGACCAAAAGGTTTCTGAGATATTAGACATCGCCACCTTAAAACGCCCCGAGGATGCTTGGCATCAAACGGGTGGCAAACAAGGGGAGCATAGCGAATACCTAGGCTATGTTTTAGCCGAAATGCAGCACCTGCCTCGGATGTACCCAGAGGCGGAGTGGTAGTAGGATATATAAAGTCAATCACTTTTGCGAACTTTTGCGGGTTTGCTTCTTTGTGCTTAAATCATCTTCATGGATCAAATTTGGAACATACTTAAAAACGTATCCGACCCTGAGATTCCAGTACTCACTGTGGTAGATATGGGGGTGGTTCGAGAAGTTGAAGAAAAAGATGGAAAGGTATTGGTGAGTATTACCCCAACGTATTCTGGCTGTCCGGCGATGAACGAAATTGAAAGCAATATTCGTTGGGCATTAGAAGAAGCAGGGTATAATGAGGTGGAGGTGAAAACCATTCTTTCTCCACCTTGGACTACCGACTGGATGACCGATGAAGGGAAGGCTAAGTTGCAGGAATACGGAATCGCTCCACCGGAAGGTAGCTCCGCCGATAAATCGGTTCTTTTTGGCGAAGCCAAAAAAGTAATGTGTCCGCGCTGTAAATCAAGAAACACTATTATGGTTTCCCAGTTCGGATCAACAGCATGCAAGGCTTTATACAAATGCGATGATTGTAAGGAGCCTTTTGACTATTTCAAATGTTTATAATTGCGATTTCCTGTTAGAAAAAGGGCTTTAAATTCACTCATATAGAGCCCATTACGCCGCCTGATACAATTTATTTAACAGCCTAATCGATTTAAGTACAGCGGATATTGCTTATCTTCGGCAGCCATGATTAAAACTAATCTGCCTATGTAGCATTCCCCTCACTTGGAATTTAGAAATCACTCTGCATACCGATTTCTGATTCTTTGATAACCCGTTCGGCTCTGCCGAATTTATTTCTCACTTAAACCCTATAAAATGAAGAAGTTATTACTAAGTCTTCTAGGCTTGGCAGCGACTGGTGTTTCCTATGGACAATGCCCTCTTACAGGTCCTGCTACTTTGCCTTACATTCAAAATTTTAACTCGGTCTCCGGCTACACACAAAATGATACTATTTTTATGTGTGAGCCATCTGCGCGCTGGGAGTTTCAATCTCCTGGTACAAATGCCGAATTCTATATGGGCCGACCGAGCTCAACTGGTGGTCCACAATCCGATTTTCAAGGCGTATCTCTAGCTATGTCTTCGGCAGCAGATGCTGATACTGCGAATATTATTTTAACCATAGACCTTTCGAATATCACGGCAAGTGCCCCAGAGGATATTTGGTTAAACTTTTATTATGCCGATTATGCCGATGAAGTAGATGCTGCGGATCAAATTTCCGTGCGTGGATCTAACTCTGATACTTGGGTTGACCTCATTAACTGGAGTAGTGGAGCCTCAAATGATTGGCAAATTGGGCGCTATAAATTAGACTCAATTTTTACCGCTAATGGTCAGAGTTTTAGCGCTACCACCCAAGTTAAGTTTACGCAAAACGATAATGCTACTGTAACTGGAAATGATGGCTTTGGATTGGATCAAGTAAGCATTGAGTCTAATAATACCGCCATGCCAACTAATGTTTCCATTAGCAATGTAACAGCTACCACTGCAGATGTTAGCTGGACAGGAAGCGCACCTCATACTCAAATTGCGGTAGGAGCATTAGGTTTTTACTGGCCATCTGCTGCCACCCAAGATTTCAGTGGGGTATCTACTGGTTCTTTAACTGGTCTTAGTCCCGCAACCGAGTATCAGGTTTGGTTGCGCGATAGCACTGCATCAGGTGATGTGAGCTTATGGAGAGGACCTTTCTCTTTTACTACTTCTTGTATTCCATATACTGCTCCGTTTTTCACAGACTTTGAATCTACCAATGATGGTGATGTGGAGAATTGTTGGCTACAATATAACAGTTACAGCACCCTTGCTTATGCTAGGGTAGAAGCGCTTTCAAGCACCAATGCCACTCAACCTTTAAGTGGTTCTAATGTATTGGAAATGTATGCCTACACTAGTTTTTCAGCTGGTGATACATTAGTGGCCATAAGCCCCGAGTTTGGTGATATGACTGCAGGGGATAAACAGGTTCGTTTTCATTTGGCCTCTAACGATGATGCCAACAGCCTCTATATCGCTACCATGGATAATAACACACTTAATGCATCCATTACGATTCTTGATACAATCGACATTATAGCATCGAATACCTGGCAAGAAGTTATTTATCCATTAACAACCGCCAATGGTTATAATGGTACCGATACCTATATTGCATTAATTCACGATCTATCAGGTGGAACCTTCGACGACATCTACATTGATGATTTTAACTATGAAGTTATTCCTGCTTGTCCAAAAGTAACTGGTGTTAGCTTTAGTAACATTGGTTTCGATAATGCGGATATGTCTTACATCCTTAATGGAGACTCTCTTCAATTAGAATGGGGTCCAGCAGGTTATACCCAAGGTACAGGCTGTGTTGTTTCTGTTGCGAATAATGGAACGATTAATATCAACAATACCCTAGACCCCGGTTGTGCAATTGGTTTAGGCGCCTCCACTACTTATGATGTTTATGTGAGAAATAACTGTACATCTAGTGGTGATGGCTTTTCGATTTGGAGTGGTCCATTTAGCTTTACAACTGCTTGTGCTCCTACTATGGCTCCTTTTACTGAGAATTTTGATTCTTGGGACCCAGGTACTGGAAGCACAACAGCAAATAATGATAGTATCAGTTCTTGCTGGAGCAGAGATCCAATCGCTGGCTCAGGCTCCTACCTTTGGTTAGTAGATAATAATGGAACCGGTTCAAGTAATACTGGACCTAGCACTGATAATTCGGGAAGCGGAAATTACTTATACACCGAGGCAAGTAGCGGATCAACTGGTGATATAGCATACCTATATAGCCCTTTGATTGATGTAAGCGGACTGAGCTTACCATACGTACAGTTTTATTTACATGGTACCGGTGATGATTTAGACCGATTAGATCTTGAGTACTTAGATAATGGCACTTGGACTCCCCTTATTACTGTAATTGGCGAACAACAAGCGGCAATAGCAGACCCATTTATGTTAATGGCAGATACCCTTGACAATCTAAGTGGAACTATTACTCAATTACGTTTTAAGGCTACCCGCGGAACTAGTTTCGAAGGAGATTGGGCAATAGATGAATTAAGCGTTATCGAAACCCCAAGCTGTACACCCAGCACCGCCTTTATGGTTGATAGCGCAACCGGTAACACTATTTATACCAGCTGGACCGCAGGCGCGGGTACTAGTTTTATCATTAATGCAGATACTACCGGATTTACTCCAGGAATGGGAAGATATGGTGATACTGTAAGCTTAACTAATGGTGCAATTACAGGATTAATGCCATCTACTGACTATGACATTTACTTAAAAGATGTTTGTGGCGGAGGTAATGGAAGTAGCATGTGGGTTGGACCAATTAATGGCCGTACCGCTTGTCCTGCAGTTTACTCTAGTCCTGTACTATTCGATTTAGAAGACCTAAGTATTGGTAATCGCGTAGACTTTGTTAACTGTTGGTCTACTGATAAAACCAGCAATCCACGCTGGGAGGTAGAAACCGCATCAGGGAGCAATTTAAACTCTACCAATACCGGTCCCTTCTTCGACAAAACCTTAAATGGAGTAGCTGGTGGTAACTATTGGTTCTTAGAAACTTCTGGTGGCAGCTTAGGAAATGAGGCAAATTTAAACTCTCCACCTATTGATTTGTCCGGAATGACGGAGCCTAGCCTTTACTTCTGGTTCCATATGTATGGCGCCGATATGGGTAACCTACATATTGATATTGAGAACCAAGGCACTTGGTATAATGATTATTTCCTTATTCAAGGTCAGCAGGATACTGCTGGTAATGATGATTGGAATCAATTGGAGCTTAACTTGGCTTCATTTGTAAACGATACAATTCGTATTCGCTTCCGTGGGGAAAGAGGAAACGGGTTTACCTCGGATATGGCTATTGACGATATCGAGATTGCCGAAGCTAGCGATTGTAACTTACCAGTTAACCTTCAAGCTACTAACTTAACCGCTACCTCTACCGATATTACTTGGTCTTCCTATGGCGATGAATTTAATCTAGTATGGGGTCCCTCAGGGTTTTTACAAGGAACCAACACTGCTGGAGGTACTGTTATTAACAACACCACTGCACCTGTTTCTATTACTGGTTTAAACCCTAATACAGCCTACGATATCTACGTACAAGATACATGTGATGAAAGCATTTGGACTGGTCCATTAACCATTCAAACGCCATGTCTTTCTGCATTAGCTGGTGGTACTTATACCATTGGTACTAGTCCTAGCGATGACTTTGCCACTTTTGATAGCGTTGCTACCTTATTAAATGGTTGCGGTATTAGTGGTCCAGTTATCTTTAATATCCAGCCAGGTACTTATGTAGATAATTTACACCTTCAGTTTGTACCAGGTGTAACCAGCACCAACACCATTACCTTTAACGGTACTAATGGTCAGGATAGCTTAATTTACAACGGACAATCTTATCAGAGTACCGTACTTATCGAAGGAACCAAGTATGTTACTCTAAACGATATGACCATTGTGAATAATGGTACTTCAGAGTCCTTCGGCATCATGCTAAAGGATAATTCTGATTCTGTAACTATCAGTAATAACACCATTTTAATGGATACTACTGGTTCGGGAATCGACATCACCGCTATCCTCACGGCATCGGTTTACGATAATGACCTTAGCGAAGGTTCAGAAGTAGATTACTTGACCATTGTTGGCAATGAGATTATTGGTGCTGTTTATGGTATCAACCTCGAGGGTGATGGTACTGGCGACTTTAGTATTGGTCATCGCATCTTAAATAACCATTTGTCAAGTCAGGTTACCTACGGTATCTACTTAGACGAATTACAGGATATTGAGATCATTGGCAATACCATCGATAATGTGCGCGGAACAACCGACGGTATCTATGCTTTCGACTTAAACGATTTCCGAGTAGAGAATAATGCCATCTATGTAAGTGATTACGGTCTTTACATTACTGATGGTAACGATGGTTTCGCGCCAGCAAGCCGCTCCACCCTCATCAATAATATGGTAAGCAGTACCAGTGATTATGGCATCTACTTAAACGACTTTGAGTTAGTTGAAGTTTACCATAATACGGCCTATGGATCTCCCGGTATGGCTATTAATGATCAGGATAGTGTGTGGGTAATCAATAACGTTTTCGTTTCCGATAACGATTTTGCTTTCGAGTCATTCGATAACTTTAATGGTTCCGAAACAGTTGATTACAATGCCTACGAGTCCGGAAATAGCAATGCTTTTGATATTGGCACTTCATCCTATGCGGATCTTGCTGCTTGGGTAGCGGGCGACCCTGCTCACAATGCAAACAGTGTAGAAGGTGACCCGGTATTTATTAGCAAGCCAGATGATCTTCACCTTATTGGCACTTTAGCTAATGATGCTGGTGACAACAGCCTTGGAATTACTACCGATATTGATGGCGATACCCGTCCACAAGCACCTTCTACTATTGTAGATATGGGAGCCGACGAATACACGCCTTTAGCCGATGATGCGGAAATGGTGGAAATTATTGCTGAGTTTGGTTGTGGCGATAGCGCTACTGCGGTTAGCGTGGTATTCCGAAACCTTGGTCAAAATACCATCACTAGCTTACCAATAACTGTGGATTTAACCGGTGGACTAACTACTACTTTAAATGCAACTTATTCTGGTAGCTTAGCCTCATTGGATATGGATACTATGTTAGTAGGTACATATAATACTTACTCTGGGGTTCAAGGTATAATGATCGACGCTTCTGTAGCCTTAAGTGGTGATCAAGATTTAAGCAACGATAGCTTAAGTGTCGGTCCAATTGACTACTTACCTTACGAGCCTATTGGAATTGATAGTAGCTACTGTATCAATGACACAAGCGCTATGTTAACCGCAAATCCACTCACTGGTGTAAGCTACGAATGGTTTGCTAGTAACAACGCTAATGATACCATTCCTGTGGCTTCTGGCGACACCTTAGCAGTTGCGGCAAGTAGTGCATTAAGTACTTACTACCTTGCCTACGCATCTGCTGTAGACAGCCTCGGAACTTCCTTTGGGGGTGGTAATGGTCAAAATGGTAATGTATTCGACATTATGCCAATTAGTAATATAGAGATTACTGGTTTTGATGTGAACCTTGATGCCACTACCGCGGAGAATGTAACGGTATTTGTTCGAGCAGGAACTGGTGTAGGAAATGAGGCTTCTTTAACCGGATGGTCTTTATTAGACAGTATGACGGTAACTGGAAACGGCGCCGGTAATGCTACACATATTCCTTTTACCACTCCATATTTAGCGCTTGCAGGTCAGACCTATAGTTTTATGGTCTTAACCACTACCGCTCAAATGGATTATACCAATGGTACCGCCGTGGGTAATGTATTGGCTCAAAACACCGACTTAGTTATTTACGAAGGTGCCGGTATTTCTTGGCCATTATCCTCTGTGTTTACACCTCGTTTCTGGAACGGACGTATTTATTATAACACTGATGCCTGTTCAGATATCCGCGTGCCCGTTAACTTAACTCTTGGCACAGATACGGCAACTGCTAGCTTTAGCACCACGGGAACACAGCCTACCTTTAACTTCGATGCCAGTGCATCTGTTAATGCTGATGTTTACACTTGGGACTTTGGCGATGGTAATAATGGTACTGGTGTAACTACTAGTCATACTTATGCCAACAATGGTGTTTATACCGTTACCCTTACGGTAGATGATACCACCGGTTGTTCTAGCATGGCTACTGATACTACCTCAATTGAAGTTACCATAGGAATCGAGGAAAACCCATTAGAGCAGTCTCTAGCGGTGTATCCTAACCCTGCTACAGATCGTGTATTAGTGGACTTTGACCTTGTGAACAGTTCTAATGCAACTATCCGTTTAATGGACGCTCAAGGGCGTGTATTAGTGGAAGTAGCAGAGAAAGCACAAGGCTCTAAATTCCACCGTACAATTGATGTTAGTCAATTAGCTAATGGAGTTTATATGATCGAAATTGAATCTGGAGACCTGATTGCTCAGCGTCGCCTTAGCGTTCAATAGTCTATAACTCTTTGATAATCTATAAGCCCCGGTGCCTATGCATCGGGGCTTATTATTTTCAGCACAAACGAGAGCTCTTTCCAATTCATTCTATCTTTTTCATACCTTCAAGCTAAATCTCTGCAATGAACCGACTTATACCCTTATTGCTCTTTAGTTTGGGCCTCAGTGCCCAAAGTTTTGTGAGCTTCCCCGATTCTAATGCCCGCTGGATTAACAGCTATTCTATTTTAAACACCAGCGGCCAGTTTTATTATTACGACTTAGCTCATACCCTTAAATTTTGCCTTTCGGCAGAAGACACCCTTATAAACAATAGAAGCTACTCTAAGATTAGCTATTGTGGAGTGAGCACCGCTTATTTTGGCGCTATTCGCGATACTGCTGGACAAGTCTTCGTGGTACCTGCAGATAGCTCGGAAGCTATTCTATTGTATGATTTCAATCTTTTACCGGGTGATACCCTGAGGAATATTTACTCCCTAGGTTTTGGTAATTACTGGCCTGGAGCGATCCCAAGATTCGAGTATTTGGGCGACACCATAAACCCATTAATTGTGCAGCATGTAGATACGGTCTACACTTCACGCGGTCTACAGCGAATTGTTTATCCCGGCACTAGCGGAGGTCCATGGATTGAAGGCGTGGGCAATTCACAAGGACTCTTTTGGGATCCATTTGCTAATATCTCTAACTTTCAAATAAAGCTGGAATGTATGAGCATTGGCGATTCAATTTATTACGATGGACACATTTACCCTCCCAGTTCTGCGCTTGCTGGTCCCTGCGATCTTAGCCTAGATCAGCAAACAGAAGAAGATCCGACCCTTAACCTTTATCCAAATCCATCAAAAGGACATCTAAACCTTAACAATCAAGAGCCAGGTACTCTAAAGGTTTATCACCTTAATGGAGCCTTGATTGAAAGTCATGATATAGATGTCAAGGCCCATTTAAACTTAAAGCACCTTGCCAAAGGTCTATATGTGCTCGAATTCGGCAATACCCGATTCCGATGGTTAAAAATCTAGAAGCTGCTTGGTCCTTTGTCTAAAGCACTTTCGGTTGTTTCGCACAATAGAGGTAGTAGCCATCTTGGAAATAAAGTTTCCCAGTTTCGGGATCGATAGTAATGCTGCTTCTAATATCAATATCATTGAGCTCCCCCAGCTTAGCAGGAGTAGCGAGGTTTTCACCGGTGGCAATATCCGTTATGACTAATTGAGCAGCAGAGGTATAGTATAGTTTCCCTTGATAGTAGCTGTAGTCACCTTCGCCATAGCCAGATGGATAACCATCAACTACCCGGTTTATAAAACCCTTTTCTAGGTTTAGATAGGCTATTTTCGGTCGATCGGCATTTACAATTAGTTGATTATCGTAAAAGCCGATATAATTGATTTTAGCAGCAACTGGACCAGAGCCTAAAGCCGTATTAAGGTTCCGCAACCAGAGGGTTTCACCTGTTTCTAAATCCAAACAATAAACAGAGCTTACATAGCGCCCATAGACTTTACCATTGTACACTTTAGGCGAAAATGGAATGTCGCCTCCTGGGAAATCCCGATTTCTCCAGAGGAGGCTGTCAGCGGTGATATTATAAGCAAACACCTCCATGCGATCTATAGGATGGGTGGATCGATTTTGCCAAAGCACAATTTCATCACCATTTGGCAGGCTTCCAAAACCAATGCCGTCAAAAAAGGGACTCATTTTTCCATTCGCGGTAAAACTGTAAATGGTCTCCCAATTATTCTGATCAATTGGAGTGCGCAATACAGAAGCTGTTTTTTCACCAGAATACTGACAAGTGTAAACGAATCCATTATTACCATAGATAAATGCGCTTTGATCACTGTTTGTTGTAGAGGCCCATTGTATTTGTCTGGTCTCTAGGTTTATACAGTCATGAGAACTCATGGTTTGTAGAACGAGATACTCTCCTTCTTGGTAGTATTTATCAGTCCAATACCAAGTAGAACCATCAATATAGTCCGACCAAATATCTACCACTATGCCTGTGGCTGTATCCACAAATAGAATAGGAGATTGTTGATTGAATAAATAATCCTCGGTGCTAACCACTACCAGACTGTCATAAAGAACGGGGTTCATTCCAGTAACAAATAGTCCATTTGTAATTGGAGTTTTCCAAAGGACTTCAAATTGATCAGCTTTATCGGCAATAGTTGAGGAGGGCCTGGTTTCCTTACAGGAACTCAATAAGGTAATGAGACCTAGAAGGTGGATCATTAAAAACATCTCAAACCTCTTATCTTCTCTGAAGTATGAATACATCGCCATATATCCCACATATTTAGAATCCTGAAGCAAAGCAGCAACTGCCCTAAAGCACTTTCGGTTGTTTCGCACAATAGAGGTAGTAGCCATCTTGGAAATAAAGTTTCCCAGTTTCGGGATCGATAGTAATGCTGCTTCTAATATCAATATCATTGAGCTCCCCCAGCTTAGCAGGAGTAGCGAGGTTTTCACCGGTGGCAATATCTGTTATGACTAATTGTGCAGCGGCCGAAAAATAGAGTTTACCCTGATAATAGCTATAGTCACCTTCCCCATGACCATTTGGGTAACCATCCACTGCTTTAAAGATAGAACCATCCTTTGGTGACAAGTAAAGCACTTTGGAACCGTAGCCATGCACAATGAGTTGATCATTGTAAAAGCCGATATAATTTGCCGCCCAAGGAAGGTAGTTATGATCAAAGACAGAGTTATATCCTCTAGTCCAAAGTGTTTCACCAGTTTCAAGGTCCAAACAGTATAGTCCATCATTTAGCGGGCCGTAAACCTTGCCATTATAAACTTTCGGTGGAAAGGGGACCTCGAAGTCAAGAAAGTCCCGATTCCGCCAGAGCAAGGAATCCGCGGTAATATTAAAAGCAAAGACTTCCATACGATCTATGGGGGTCCTAGTTCGATTTTGCCAAAGCACAATTTCATCGCCATTAGGCAGGCTTCCAAAGCCAATGCCATCAAAAAAGGGACTCATTTTCCCATTCGCCGTAAAACTGTAAATGGTCTCCCAATTATTCTGATCGATGGGGCTGCGTAAAACAGATGCTGTTTTTTCACCAGAATACTGACAAGTGTAAACAAATCCATTATTACCGTAGATAAAGGCACTCTGCCTAACATTAGTGGTAGAAGCCCATTGTCTTTGCCTAGTTGCCAAGTTTATGCAGTCTGTAGAATGCATGGTTTGCAAAACCAAGTATTCACCTTTGTTGTAATAGCTGCTTGAGGTATAAACAGCCACACCATCAATATAATCCGACCAAGTATCTATTACCTCTCCATTTGTGTTATCGAAGAATATTAACGCGACCTTATCGTCATAGATTTCATATTCGGTGTTCATTATTACCACACTGTCAAATAATATTGGATTCAAACCAAGCACGGCCGGACCATTGGTTATTGGAGTTTTCCAAAGGATTTGAAAAACATCAACATTTTTACTAGGGTCATTTTGGTTACTCCTTGTTTTACAGGAGCTTATAGCTAGGTTAAAACTTAGGAAGAGGTAAGTGAACATCTTGTTTGAGCTACTATTTTTCTTCCAGATAAAACTCATCACCATAAATTCCTTTAAAAAGCTCAACTAACCGATCCCTTGTTTCAAAACAATTCCGCTCTTGCATATGATTGGTATTCTCCATCCTTGCTCTAGGATCAAAGGCCACCCCAGGCATCCCTGTTTGCGAAGAAACCGGTACCACCCCATCACTTTCTTCTTCTATAATTTGGTGTCGCATGCGTGGGCTAATGTAGCAGTTGGAATAGCCATTGGGATTACAATCGCCAGGGCTAGCCACTATGGTATCGAGAATCATTAAGCCATTCACAGTCATTTGTGCACATTGACAGTGATAACCATCAATCCAAGAAGTGTCGCGACGAGCACCGATAAAGCGCTTCCAATTCATATTAGAATGGCCAAGCCATTGGTAGGCATTCCGATATTGGATAGCCTTTTGTTCATATTGGTGGGCGTAGTAAGATAAGATACCGGTACCTGGTATATGCCAAAAGCTGATAAATGCTAAATGCCGTAATGATCTTGCTTTGCTGGCCTTTTCAGATTCTTTAGCAACATAATCGTTGTACTTATCATTTATCATTTGAGGAAAGCCCCCATCGTCATTAAAGCCAAAGGGATTAGTACGAAGAATAGGCGCGCCAAGGTTTACGGAGTCTGTGGTATAAGTCATGGTGTGTAAAACCCGCCACAATACCGGCTCCTCTTCCACACCATAAAAGTTTACTCCTTTAGTATAAACTGTATCCTGCAAAGTGAAGGGTGCCAGACTATCATTTAAGAAAGCAGCGCCTTGAGCATAATCAACACCAATGGGCTTTCTTATGGAGTTTACTAGGTAAGGAAGAGCCGTTTGCTGAAAGGCATTACAGGCCGACCGCGCTATTGATCCCACATTGGAAGCAGAAATAGCAGAACGCCACCACATGGAACCATCCAAGAAATTATTAATCTCCGCTGCACCTAATGCTGTGCAACCATCCATTAGCCAGGGCATTACCATTCCAGTATCGGAGGTGCTATTAATAATCGGGGCTCCTTTATGAGGCGAACCAAAGGTGGCGATATGCCGGAATTGTTCGGGATATAAGACAGAATCTTTGTGGTTTTTAAAGCGAATGGCCCGGGCCACAATCCCACCCTGACTGTGTGCGATGGCGAAATTATGTTTTACCGCTAGGGTATCTGTACGAGGATTATTAATGCGCCAAAACTCCATATCTTGATTGATACGTCCCGCTGCATCCGGCAAAGGATCATTCTTTTCGTAGGCGGTATACACCACCGTTTTGCCATATACCTTCCTTACGGGATAGCCCGCTACTTGGGTGGAGGTTTGATCTTGAGTAACAAGCTGCACACGGCCCCAAGAGTTGAAGTTACCAGCAATACCATGAATCCAAAAAACCACTTTAGGATCTAGGCTATCGGACATCCCTGTCAAAGTGTGATTAGAAACAACATCCGGGTTTTCACTAGCCAAGCGCATGGAGTCGGTGGCGATATAAACTACCTGAGCATTAACGAAAGAGGCCGTGCTAAGTAGAATTAGGAGAAAAATTAGTTTTTTCATCAGTTTAGATTTTAGTTAAGGTTTCAGAGTAAAGACCTTGCTGAGTTTGTACCAGAATAATCAATGGGCCAGCAGGGTAGGTAGAAGCATCAAGAACCAAAAGGTCGCGATTAACCGAAGGGTTAAGATGAGTGTGGACAATATTGCCCATATAGTCTCTTACTTGAACTTGAGAAACCACCGCTTCAGGGATGCCTTTTAAAACTACCTCATACTCTCCTTCTACAGGATTTGGAAAGATTTCAATATGTGCAGCGTCGGTGTATTTTTCCACCTTATTTCCAAAGTCTTCAATTACATGATTATGGAAAGTGGTAATGCTTACTTGGGTGATGGGATTAGGCAGGTCAAGGCGAGTTTCGCGAACCTCCTCTAATTTGGGAACATAGCCATAAGGTGCATAAAGCATGTACTCATGTCGAGTTTCATAGCGCCGGCCTTCATAAGTATAGGTCGCCACAATACTGCGATCATTAGGGTCAATAGTCATTTCATGACCGGCGCCTGACAATTTGAAAGATTGATCCGGGAAGATTTCAAAATGCGCCCCATTATCGATGGCTTCTTGAATAAAATCATCATGCTTAGAAGGAAAGAACATCATTATTGGTCGCCAACCATTAGTGTTGTTTTCGTTAATCCTGCCTTGCATGGTGGCTAATTCCGCAGAATTATGATCGATCTCCGATACTACCGCGCCTAGGGAATCGTAGGTGATGCTTTTTGTAGGAGTGATAAGCGACAAATGAGCGGGGCTCATCCATTCCTCGAGCTTAGTTATCTCAAGGTTCTCAATTTGGAAGTAAGGCTCTAGATTATTATTAACACCCAAGCATTGAATGCTATGATGTTTTAAGGGTTTCAAATAATCCCGCTCTCGGAGATCGAGGTCCTCGATACTTAATCCAATAGGAATTTCGGCATAAGAGCTTTTAAAAGATTCGTAGCGATAGCGCGCTACTGTTTGCTCATTAATAGGATTGTTTTGACTGGACTGCCCAAGTGCACTTAGACTTATTAGCAAAAGAGCGCCGATTAAGGTGGTTTTAATCATTTTCATCTGCGAATGATTGAGGTTTATTTAAACACCAATGCCTTTAGCTTCTGGCTTAAAGCCAATTAATTCTGTAAAGACATGATTACGAGCTGCTAATAACCGAAAGACAAATACGAGCTCATAGGCGTAACACGCCCGTGAGTCAAAAAAAATATTGCGTATTACGCACATCCTCACGATTTTGAGAACAGAATGTTCAAAAGAGGAACCATTTGTTACACAAGTATTAATTCAAGTACCTCCTTAAATTCCCCTAATCCCAAATCCCTAAATTCGCGGCAAAAGAAATTCCATGTCCGAATTTATCCTCAGCTCTCAAAACGGCGGTGTGCTTACTCTAACCATGAACCGCTCCGATAAATACAATGCCTTTGTGCGCGAAATGGCCTTGGCCTTACAAGATGAATTAGCGCACGCGCAAAGTGATAAATCCATCCGTGCGGTACTTCTTACTGGTGCAGGCAAAGCATTTTGTGCGGGTCAGGATTTAGCCGAAGCTACCGACCCTAATGGACCAGAACTCACCAAAATTGTAACCGAGCATTATAATCCTATTAT
>CATMQD010000007.1 GCA_950073045.1 uncultured Flavobacteriales bacterium
GCTTTAACGGCGGGGGTTGGACTACCGATTACCTAATGGCGGTGCTAAATGTTCGTCAGCATGCTTATACCATTCCACGTGGTGCGGCTAGCTCTTTAGATGAGAATAAGAAGTTTAGCGACTATTATCCATATAGTGAGCGATTGCCATTAGCTGCCTGGACTAAGCCCTCGGTGGCTTTATGTAATGAAAGCTCGTATTCCAATGCTGAGATATTTAGTCATGCTTATAAAACTTTGGACCTAGGAACTTTGGTAGGTCAACCCACCTTTGGAGCAGTGATTTCTACCGGAGGCTCTAGTCTTTTAAATGGTAGTTTTATCCGCCTACCTTTCCGTGCATGGTATGTAAAGGAAACCGGAGAAAATATGGAGAACGGTCCGGCGGTACCTGATGTTTTGGTGGAAAACCCACCAGCGAGCCGCGCGGCAAATACCGATGCTCAATTGCAAAAGGCCGTTCAGATTCTTTTAGAACAAATCGATAAATCAAATAAGTGATAATGAAGTACAGAGTACTGGCGCTCAGCGCGTTTTTTAGTGTGGGTCTTTCGGCTCAGGACGATCTAATTAATAAGGTGAAAGGTAATGGTTCGGATACTGCCGGTTATCAATTCACCACTGTTATAGACTTGGAGGCTACTCCGGTTAAAAATCAGGGACGCAGTGGTACCTGCTGGTCTTATGCCACCACTGGCTTTGTAGAAAGCGAAATGCTCCGCATGGGTAAGGAGCCGGTAGATATTTCAGAGATGTTTACTGTGCGCCATGTGTATAGCGATAAAGGTGAGAAATATGTGCGCTTACACGGTCATCTAAACTTTGCCCAAGGTGGAGCCTTACCAGATGTGATGTATGTAATTAAAAAGTATGGTGCTGTTCCTCAAGAGCTTTATGAAGGATTGGAATATGGCACCGACATCAATAATCATGGTGAATTAGAAGGTGTGCTTAAGGCTCAACTAGATCACATTATTAAGAGTGAAAACGGAAAAATCACTCCGGTTTGGAAAGAAGGTTTCGAAAGTACGCTTGATGCCTATTTAGGAGAGTTGCCAGAAACTTTTAAATGGGAAGGAAAGACCTACACTCCTCGCAGTTTTGCTGATGAGTATATGGAAATCAATCCCGATGATTATGTGCAATTAACTTCTTTTACTCACCATGAGATGAATGAAGAAGTTATGATTCAAGTACCTGACAACTGGGCTTGGGGTAAGGCTTATAATGTATCCTTAAATGATATGATGGGTGCTTTGGATGGCGCTTTGGAGGAAGGCTATACCGTAGCTTGGGCTACCGATGTTAGTGAGAAAGGATTTTCTTTACGCAATGGCGTTGCTATTGTTCCGGCTAAAGATTACTACGATATGACTGCAGCGGAGCGTAAATCAATGTTTGACGGTCCAAAGGAGGAAATGGAAATCACTCAAGAGCTTCGCCAAGAGGCTTATGACAATTACGAGACTACCGATGACCACGGAATGTTAATCACCGGTATTGTAAAGGATCAGGACGGAAATAAATACTATATCGTAAAAAACAGTTGGGGCGAGCGTGGTAATGACTTCCGTGCGGGTTATATCAATGCTTCTGAGGCTTTTGTGGCTTATAAGTCGATTAGTATTATGATGCATAAGGATGCTTTGCCTAAAGCTTTACGCAAGAAATTAGGTCTATAAATAAACTCTTTATTTTTCCTGTTAAGGGAAAACTGTTCCATTTAGGGAGTATTTTAGGAAAAGAGGAATATTCAAAGCTTTGTAAATGAGTGTGTTGTATTTTCGGCACACTCATTTCTTATTTATAGGCAAAATCATGGATATGAAGAAGCGTATAATATTATTAAGTTTTCTAAGTGCAGGACTTTTGGTTTCCTGTTCTAAAGATGAGCCCGCGGGCAATACCGGAAACACATCTGCCGTAGAGCGATTTGAAGACCTACAGGTAAATGATGATTTTAACTGGTCGACCAATAGTAGCTACGAGCTTGAATTACAAGGCTTAAAAACTTTACCTTTTGCGAAGAAGGGCCTAATCGAGGTTCGTAATTTAGACAATGAGCTCATCGCTCGCAGAAATACTGAGATTTCTCAGGATTTAAAATTTGAATTCGAGGCAGCGGCTGGTATAGATGCCTTTGTAGTAAGCTTTGGCAGCATTAGTAAACAAGTTATGGTGTCTAATAATAAGGCCGTATTCGACTATCTGCCAGTAGATGATACTAGTGATATTGACGAATCAAACTAAAGGAATTATAGCATGAAAAATTTAGCAATCGCCCTTGGACTAAGCTTAAGTTTTGGACTTTCTGCCCAAACTGTGAGCACTGATTTTGAAAGCTCGAAAGGAAATCGTTCGGCAGAAACCTGTTGGGGTTTTGGCGGATTTAGTCTTACAGCAAAGTCAAACCACAAACCCATTAACGGTTATAGTGCCCGCAGTGGTTCTTTAAATTCAAATAAAAATTCCTTTTGGATGAAATCGCCTTTTATTGAGTTAAAAGGAGGTAACATCACTTTTGATGCACGCTTAAGTAGCAGCGATGGCTCACGTTCTTTTATAGTTTATGTGGACTTCATTCCTTATGATGCCAATGACACCTATGGAGAGGATGATGCCAATATAGTGAGTGGAGGTAGTTATACCTTAAATAGTCCACAAGAAAACATTCAGGCAGTGAGTATTCCAGTGCCAGCCACTGTTGCTAATAATGGAAAAGCTTACAAGGTATATTGGCGCTTTGAGTCGGCAGCGGGTAACCGTAACCGTCGTATGATTGTAGATAATATCTCAATCCCAGGAGTTTATGTTTCAGACCCAAGCAATAACTGTAAAGTTTTAACTCAAGTTGCCGATAGCGACTTTGATGGTGTTGATGATGATATTGATCAATATCCTAATGATCCAGACCGTGCTTATGCGGCCTATAATCCAGGTGAAAACACCTATGGTACTTTTGCTTACGAGGATTTATGGCCAGCAAAAGGGGATTACGACTTTAATGACTTGGTATTAGATCATCAAGAGTTATTCATCTTCGATGCGAACAACCGTGTAAAAGAGATTCAAGCTAAATTTGTAGTGCGCGCTTTAGGTGGTGATTTAATTCAAGGTTTTGGGGTACACTTCTTCGGTATTAATCCTTCTCAAATTGAGAGTGCTACAGGAGCCAGTCTTACTACGGGTACTATTGCTACAAATGCGAATGGCACAGAGCAAGGTCAGAGCAGTGCTGTGCTTATTGTTTGCGATGATGTTGAACAGGTAATTAACCGTACTTCTGGTGCCTTCTTTAATACCGTGCCAGAAAACCCCGAGGGAACTTCGGATACCATTTCAGTTAATGTGGTTTTCACCACTGCGATAAGCATGAGTGACATGGATAATGTATCCATTTTCGCTTATAAAAACCGCGATCAAGAGATTCATCGCAAAGGCAAACGTCCTACTGATAAGGCTGATCAAAGCTTATTTGGAACCATGGACGATGCTTCAGATCCAGCTAATGGCACTTATTACTGCACAGAGCAAGGTCACCCTTGGGCCATTGAACTATCACAGCGTTTCGACTACCCAGCCGAGCGAGTTGACATTGTACAAGCTTATTTGAATTTTGCAAATTGGGCCCAGTCCAATGGCGGTGCTTATGAGAATTGGTACACCCAAGAAAGCGGTAACCGTAACTCTGGAAATTTATATTAGGAATTCCTTTGGCTCAGCTTTTGCTTGAGAAAGGTAAATCAGGATTATGGTCGCCTTAATTTTTATTCTACTTTTTATGCTTGCCATCCTTAATTGGATCTTAAATTCTTCATATCCGAAATTTATGGCGGAGGATAGTGCTAAGCTCTCTTATGCACTTGTGCAGATGTAGTGAAAGTCAAAGGAATAGAGCTTTAAGCGCGAGCAATAGAAAAGTACCTGAGAAAATTTCAAAAGTACCTGAGAAAAATAAAAAAGCTCCTGTGTTTTTTCCTAAAAGCACAGGAGCTTTTTAGTTTCTTGACCTTAGTATTTAAGTGGCTTGCGCTGAGCATTGCTCTTATTGCTCGCCTCAAGGAGAAAAGAAGAACTAGTCGAATTCTGAATATCAACTAACCTCTAGCTAGAATTGACTTTTTAGGTAGGCCTTAAAGCACTACAAAATGCGTGGTAGCTAGTCCCATGGAGATGGTACCATTGTTATGTCGCCCCTATGGGGCTAATGAAATGATTGGTGTAGGTAATGTTACAAAAGTCAAGCTCCTACGGAGCTAGTTCAGAGGCAGTCCCTTCTCTACTACACCTAATAACAATGTATATTCACCGGAAAATTCAATAACCATTTCCCCCTGGGACAAAACCACTTTGCCTTATGAAAAAAACCTTAATCGCCCTATCCATGATCTTCATGGTTGCTTGTGGAAACAGAACCAATAAACAGGGGAGCGACGAAGAAGTGAATTTTAGCTGGGATTTTAGCCAGCCTAAAAACATAATCTACTCTTATACCCAAGAAGTTGAAGCGGATTTTAAAATGGATAAAGAGGGGGCGAGCGACAAAACCAAAATGTGGGGAGATGGTCAGCTTAAGGTCCAAGTGAAGGATAGCAAGTTGGCCGATTTGAGCATAAGTGATTTTGAAATAAAGATGGTAAGTTTTGGTAAGGATGATACACCTGGGGATACCACTACTCAAACATCAGGGATTAGTGTAGTGCAAGACATGAATGCGGATGGAAGTTTTGCCGCGCATAGTGATGTAATCTTTAATATGCTATTCCCCTTACCTAAAAAGAACATAGGGCTGAATGATACAGATGAGATCCCTTTACAAATGCCTTTTAATGTGAGTGGTTCACGTTTAGTAAGCAAAGGGCAAATTACTCTAAGCTTCCTAAAATACGGAGAGCTCGATGGCCGATCATGTGCAATTTTTAAAGGAGAGATTGATATTTCAAAACTTGATATTCCAGAGGAATTAAATGGAGAGTACAGGTCTTCAACAACTGGCACAGGCACCTATTACTTTGATGTGGATAATGGCTATTATTTAGGATCCGATGTTGAAATGATTATGTACAACTTGATTGATACGGGATCTGAGGATGAATATGATTTTGGCTTTGGGGAGACTAGTTCAAAAAATATCTTTAAGATTAGATTTCAGGAAGTAGAGGAATAGCTAGTTGCCTCTAGGAATTGAACCCTAAAATGCTTTTTTGGATTAAAAAAGCTTTGCCTTAATCGCAATCGGCTTTTAGGTCGATTAAGATGGTCATTTTAATCAATCAGAAACAAATCGGTTCAATCATCTAAAAAAGAGAAATCCAGAAGCAATTTAATTTTGCCCCTGGATTTTAATTTTTGGTATTGCTTTCTTCAGCTTAAAAGCCAAACATACCATTATTATTGGCTAAGCCTTCACTTGGAATAGGCTGGATAACATCCCAATGCTCCACGGCTTTACCATTTTCAAAACGTAAGAGGTCATAAAAAACATTGTTAGTAC
Source organism: uncultured Flavobacteriales bacterium (assembly GCA_950073045.1). GTDB lineage: Bacteria > Bacteroidota > Bacteroidia > Flavobacteriales > Schleiferiaceae > Croceimicrobium. The sequence continues at coordinate 5,494 of CATMQD010000007.1, forward strand.
CATTCCACTGTCCCTCGCTAACGGTTAAAACAAAGTTTCCTTCGCCAAGAACTTTGTGAATTTTAGTGTACTGGAACATATTGTTTTGAGAACTTAGGTATTCAACCGCTTCACCGATTCCGGCCAAACCATCTTTAATTTGAGGGTTATGCTGGTCATATTGCTCCGAACTAATGTAGTCTGCGATTTTACCAGGATTTTTACCCATGAGGATATCCTCTACCATCTTTTTTGCAATAGCCTTATTGGCTTCGGTTTTATCCAAATCGGTAGGACTTGTTGGGCCATCAGTTTGACTTCTACCACTGGCAGTTTGCTTTACTAAAGGGGTCATTGCATCCCAATGTTCGGCTACTTTACCATTTTCGTCAACTCGGATAATATCAAAGGAAACCATTTCTTCTGCTCCAAATGGCTTGGCATTTCTCCAGATATTATGCATAAACACATAGTTGCCATCTTGAAACATTCTTACGTTCTCAGCGGTGGTACCATTTTCTTGAAGAACAGGCAACATATTGATGAATGGTTCTAAACCTGTTGGAATAAATGGATTGTGTTGGATGTAATTGGTGTTGGCATAGCTCCGCATTGTAGCGGTGTCGGCCTTAAGTACCGCTCCTAAAAAGGTACCTACGATTTCTTTGTTGGTCATTTTTGTTTTTTTTGGTTCGCTTAATTCGCTTGTTGACTTAGTTTTACTTGAGCTGCAGGAGCTTAGAATTCCCGCTAGCGCAACTAGAGCTATTGCTTTTCTCATGTGATTAGTTTGTTTTACTTTTGATTCGCAAGCAATATTACACAATAACTTTCAAATTGCAAGTAATAATTTAATTGGAATTTTCATGCCCCTAGATTTTAGATGTAATTGTCCTTTCACTTCAGCCCTCGATATGCTAGGAGATAAGTGGATACTAGTTATCGTTAAGCAAATGCTCATAGAGGGCAAGGAAACCTTTAAGGACTTTACTGAAAGCGAAGAAGCGATTGCAACCAATATCCTTTCCTCAAAACTTAAATTGCTAGAAGAGATTGGAATTGTTGTTAAAACGATGCGTCCAAATAATAAGAAAACCAAGCTTTATCTACTAACAGAAAAGGGCTTGGCTTTAACCCCGATTTTAGTTGAACTCGCTCGATGGAGCGACGGAAACCTAAGGGATATTCACCCGACCATTGTAAATGGGGAAGGAATGGAAATGCTGAGGAAGGATAAACAGGCCTTTGCTATGAGTCTAGAAAATCGATACCGAGAAAAGTTAGCAAGCTTGGAGCTAAATGCCTAATCAAGATTGAGGTTTCCGAATCCGGGGCCCAATTAAAATATTTACTCCTTCGAATCCTTCTAAGAATAGTTAATTCAAGTGCTTTCCAGATCTTCATTCTCAGGAAGGATTTAATTACCTTTTGCCTCTCTAAAAGACTAGGCTAATAACTTTAGGAGCCAAGTTTTACCATTATAGTAGCCAAAAATTTTAAGGCTACTGAATTTGACTTTTCATGAATAAAACTCTGCTTCAAAGGCTCTGGCTAAGTACGACCCTCATTTTATTTATAGCCTGTAGGCCGACTGTAGGAACGAAAACAGCGGCATTAGATTCACAAATTCAAAGCTCCATTGATAGCTTAGCTCTGCGCTATTTAGACCTTGGACGATTTAGCGGTAGTATATTACTAGCGAAGGAGGGGCAGGTGATCTACCATAAATTCTTTGGCTTAGCCGATTACGAAAACCAAAAGCTCTTTACTGCAAACTCCGGCTTTCAAGTATGGGGAGTAGAGTATTTGGTAAATGATATTTTGCTTGAAAGGGAAATTAAAGGTCAGTCTTATCCAAAGAAACTCAAAAAACTAGGGCAAGAGTTAAAGCTCGACTACACTTTTAGTGAAAGCAGTGCGCCAGAGAAGGCGGTGGGATACCTTTATCATAATTATCGTGGCCGTGGTTTGGAACTACAGCGAGCAAAGGCCCCTAGTGCTGATGCAGAAATTGATGCAAAGAGTTTCTATACAACACCTAAAGACCTTTTGAAAATCCTTGAAGCTTATGCTAAGGAAACCCATATATCGGGTTACCTGGAGGATGATGGTTTTAGCTATGCCTTAATCCATAATCAAGAAATAGATCAAAGTCTAATTATTCTCAGCAATCGTCGCCATCCGGTATGCCAAGAAATAGCCGAAAGTATTAAGGCCATCCTAGCAATTAAAGACTATCAATTACCCCTAGCTCGCAAAGCTATTGCCATGGATAGTAGTAGCTTAAAAGAGTTTTATGGTGATTATGCTCTGAATGCCAATGTGAAATTCACGATTGGCGGAGCGGCCGATAGCCTATGGGTTCAGCTTGGGCCCCAGAAAATAAAGCTAATTGCCCAATCAGCCAATCAGTTTTACTTGGCAGATAGAGATGCCTCAATGAGATTTCTAAAGGACGAAGGTGGGCAGTATAATCGAGTAATGCTTTTAGATGGATTTCTGGAAAGTGAACAGATTGCTTATCGCGAAGAGTAATTGGTATTTATAAAAGATGAAAAAGCTCGTAATTATTTCTGCCTGGCTACTCTGTATTCTCCTTAACTCTTGTCAGATGGTAGACGAAGAGAAAGAATCTAAGCCCATTAAGCCTCAAAGCAGCTTAGAATCGAATGTTAAGCCGGAAAAGCTTCTTGCTAGTTTTCCCAATTGGTGGGCCTATCATACCGCAAACATCTCATATACTGACCCATTTATAGCTTTGAATGAAGATTCGGATACCATTAGTAAAGGTCAGTTTTTAGAGGCCCTAAGTAGTGGGGAATATATTCCGATTAAAATGAAGTCGGCTTCAGGGTTAAATTATTACACACTATTTCCAATTGATGCAGAAACTAATGTCGACATTGCCAATACTATTAAAAGTGAGGCTACACGCAAGCTCAAGCATTTTCGCCTCGAAGGACAGATTCTTCCAGATTATCAATTTCAGGACTTAAAGGGGCAAGTTTATACTAAAGAAAATACCCTAGGAAAAACGATCATTTTAAAAACCTGGTTTACCAGTTGTGTGGCCTGTGTAGCTGAATTCCCAGAGCTCAATGAATTTGTGAGTAAACACGAAGAACGAGAAGATTTACTTTTCCTGAGTTTGGCCCTTAATACAAAGGATGAATTGCAAAAGTTTCTGAAAACTAGAGAGTTTGACTATGCAGTGATTCCCGAGCAAAGAGTTTTTATAGATGCGCTGGACTTACAGGTTTATCCAAGTCATATCATTGTAAACGAGAAGGGAGTCATCTTAAAGGTCTGCAATAAGGCCACTGAAATGATAAGCTTTTTTGAACTCAATCTTGATCAGTAATACCTAATTGTTGAAGCCTAAGACCTTTTTGCTGAGCATACTGAAACTAAGTATTTTGTGCACTTGGCAAACGAGTATCGCACAATTCAGCTCAATTAGTAAAAACTCTATATTCGTACCACAGGTAAAGGAAAAATTTGGAGAATTGCTTCTTCTCAAGGGTTGGACTGTAGATGAGTTTAATGGAGATACCTTGCCCCTGGTCTCTCTGCATATTTACTCTGGTGCTCAAAAACTGGTGTCCTCCCAATCCGATTTAGATGGTGTCTTTTACATTTGGCTATGCAGCAGCGAGATTTTGGGCGATTCGATAACTATCCAAATCGATTATCCGAACTATCATTCAGCCAAGTTCAATTTTTCGAAAAATGATCTTCAAGATAGAGTGCTCGAGATGAGGGAACTCGATTCTGCCGATCAGGATATTATTGTGGAACTAAGCTCCTCAGTAATGAACTACTGTCCAGATTTAAGACAAATGGAATTGGACTCCAACTTTGCGGCAACTGAAAAAGGTAAAACTAAATACCAACATTATTGTACCGGCGAGATAAAGACCTATAATTACTTAGCCAAGGGTCAGCATGATTTTAATAATTGGGCGCTTTTGGATTCTCTTTAAAATATACTCCCTATTGGTTTATAAAGATCATTACTACTTAGGAGCTAATGTCTTTCAGGTCAAACGTTCTTGTTTGTGAAATTGTGAAATCTGAATATTACCTTATTTTACACAAAAGAGAATTCAGCAAAAAATGTGATTATGAAAACCAGAATATACGTCTCAAACAAAATAAAAAAAGTACACCGTGGCCTTGAACTAAAACCCCTTCCCGAAAAGGAAGACATGCTCGCACATGAAAATTCTTGGAATGCCAATTATCTGTCTTATGATGGTAAGAAGTGTTGGATTTTAAGTCACTCTAAAACTCGATATACTGTGGTTCTTCCCGATGTGTCGGCTAAGAAACTGAAGGAACTTCGCTGGTTTTTCTTAGATCAAATTGTTAATCAGTATTTGAAAGGTTTTGGTATGGATAGATTTGAGGCGCAAATTGATCCCTATCATTTCAATTCATTTTTTGGCGACTTTGAATTTTACCCTACCAATAATGATAAATCCTGTATTGGGTATGTAAACCAAAAAATAGTGGCCCTCGATTGGCATAAATACGTAGGTCGATCTTTTGAGGATATTCCATTTTATCGTTTCGGAGCAGCATTAAATGAACTGGGGACCATGAAAAGAGGGGGCAAGTCCGTTTATATACATCCCGATCAGGAAATGCTAGAACATATTAAACAGTTCCATTTGCTTTAGGATGGGGATATTTATAAATACAAAAGCCAGATAATAAGGAGAATAGCTTTAGGGCTTTCGATAATTGCATTATTCGCCTTTAGCCCGATTCTCTTGAGCATGGCAGGGGAATGGTTCACCGATGAACCTTGTCATGAAGGAAATTGCGCTTGGGATGCCATTGTTTGGCTGGTTGGGATAAGCTTTCCGATAGCTCTTTTATTATTAGTGATTTTTGTTTTTCTGGTAATCTTGGACTTGGTCAATTTAAAACAACAGAGTAGAAAAAGTACTTGAGGTCTAAAAACTTAATAGTAACCGTAGTGGAAATATGTTCATTTTAAGATTACCGAGCTTTGTTCTTCGGGTTTAAATGAAAATGCGATATAATCCTCCTATATTTAATGCATTAATTTTAGAATTATAAAATGAAACACCTGATTTTACCTCTAGTTATTTTAGGCCTTTTGGGCTGCCAACGCAATCCCGATAGTCAAGCTGCCAAGTTTAAAACGATTATGATCAAATCTGAGGGAGAGGTGGAAATCGCCCCTGATATAGCAAGCTTTTATGTCAATTTAGAGTGTTTAAACCCATCCATTGAAGCTTCTAAAAACTGCTTGGTTGAAAAGTCAAATGAGCTTATGGCTGAGCTGCGCTCTCATGGAATAGCAGACGATGACTTAGTAAGCACATCTTTAAATATGCGTAAATCTTACACGTGGAGAAATGGTTCAAATGTTTTTCAAGGCTATGAGAGTTCAAGCCAAGTTTTTGTTACGCTCAGGGATCTCAGTAAAATCGAAGGGATTTACACGAAGCTTTTAGCGAACCCTAAGCTTGATTTAGGGGGGCTAAACTATTCTCATAGTCAAATGGACAGCCTACAAAATGAGGCCTATGTGAAAGCCTTGGCTAAAGCGGGTAAATTATCTGATAAAATATTAAATGAATTACCAGAAACGAAGAAAGAGATTTTAAAGATTGGAAATGTTCAAGTTTCTTCCTCTTTACCTGAAGCTAAATCGTTATTTAATAATGAGGGTAATTTTCTAACTGAAGTGGTAACGGTACCTAATAGCACGGTAGCTATTAGTAAAGGTACAATAAGGGTTTCGGCCAATTTATTTGTTGAGTATCAAATAAAGTAGATGCTTTTTGAAAGTCAATATTTATCGTTGCCCACAAAAGGCATATTAAGTGGTATAGTTGTTTTGTTTTTCTTGTCTAGTTGCCAGAATAGTAGAGAAGAGAATTCACAAGTTTCTGACCAAATGCCTTTTATTAAAGAGGAACGCGCCTTGGAAATTGAAGCATCTCAGAAATTCAATCCGAAAAAGAAAAGAGAGGAAGTTCGGCACAATGCAAAACTGGATAGTCTTAGAATGGCCAAGGCTTTAAGCTTTGCCCAGGAAATAGCGCAGTCTAAGCTTAATCAAAAACAATATCACAAGGAGTTTTTATTCAACCCTGGAGATAGTTCCTACCTCATAAATGTGGCGATTTTAATGGGCGATTTTTTCGACGATGAATTCAAATATTTAATTTTTAAGCGGGGGTGCACTTGGGCAAGTTTCCGTGATGTTTTTCGGATAGAAAATGAGGAAAAAGTGAAGCTTTTTTCGACAACCGGATCGGGCGTGATTACTGACCGAGATACAATTTTTGATGTTAATGGTGATGAGCGGAAAGACTATGTGATTCAGTGGTACGCGGCATCAGGATGTTGCCGCAGAAATGCTTATGATGTTTATTTAAACTTGCCTGGAGGGACTTTTAGTTCTAAGTATGAGTTTATAAATCCCACCTTTTCAGCCGATGAAAGATTAATACGTGGAGTAACGTATGGCCATCCCGGAGAAGCTGGATTGTATAAATACAGGTGGAATGGGTTAAAAGTAGATACCTTAGAATATATCTATCATGACACTAGTCAGGTTGGACAGTTTATAAAAACCCATAAACCCACTTTCTTTCCTTCAGCCGAAGAAGGTGTTGTTTTAAACGATTTGCCAGAAGAATATAAAGGGATTGAAGATTATGATTGGTTTTCGATTTATTAAAACGTAATGGAATCTAGCACCTAAGTTGTACTAAAAACAGTTAAGCCAATCGAACTTCATCAGTATAAGCCCTTTTAATCTCCCTACAACCTTGCGTGATGCGATTTGATAAAATCGGTAATTAGGTAAACCATTGCCTTGGCACTAAGCTCCGCTTCCATGGCATTATTAGCCAAATCGGGAGCGGCTTCCGCCAGATGGAAATAACGAGGAGCACCTAAAGCAGCAGCCGTTTTCACCAAAGTACGTACTTGGCGCATCGTAAAACCACTGGCGTTTAAAGCACTAACGGGATAAGCGGTAATGCTATCCATATCTAACTCTAAACCAATCGGACCAGGACCTAACCAACGCAAGGCATCTTTAAACAAACGGTCGCGTTCTTCAGTGCTGAAGGTGAGTAGCTCATCATAGGTTAAGTAATAGAGGTCGGAGGCCGCACGGAATTTTTCTAATATATCCTGGTTATTATAGGACTCATGCATACCAAACACCGCATAACGTCCCAAAAATCCTTCTTTACGTGCATAGCTGAAACCATTGCCACTATGTCGACCTTCCAAAGCACGATAATCTGCATGAGGGTCAATATTTAGCACATCAATATCTCCCTTGAGGGCCTGCGACATACCCTTAATAATGCCATAAGAGTTATTATGTCCGCCGCCAATTACAATTGGAATTAGGCCTTCACTGGCTACCGCTTTTATTAAGGCACTAACTTCTTCATCAATCATAGCGGTTAGTTCTCGTAAGCGCTCTAAATCAGCATCCCGATTAGGGTCCAGGTTTTGGGCACTTTCCATTAGATCTTTAAAATCCAAAATGGGACCTAAAGCAATATTGTCGGCATGTAAAAAGCGATTAATCTGCACATTGCACAATGGCGCCAAAATATGCTGGAAAGCCGTAGCGCAACCCTGTCGTCCCAAATTAGCCCGTACTCCGATATCTTCTAAAATACCGATAATTACAAATTGGAGCTTCTTATTTTTTAGGTCTTCTAGACTTTCAACCAATTGTACTGCCTCACCAAATTTAGTTTCACCCTTGCGGGGAAAAACATGGTCCTGTAAATGGTGTAAGTCTAAAAATCGCAAATGCTTCATACTATCTTGTTTCCTTTGAGGTAAACTTCTTCAATTAAATTATGTCCCATGTGATAGGGGATGGAGGCCAAAGTAAATTCTTGTGGTAATACTAAGAAGTTAGCCAATTTACCTTGCTCTAAACTTCCAAGGTCATCACTTAATTCCATAGCGGCAGCGCCATTTAAAGTGGCTGCCACAAGGGCTTCTTCGGTTCTTAATTTCATCTGGCTACAAGCCAAGCCCATCATTAAAGCCATATTCCCACTAGGTGCAGAACCAGGGTTTAGATCGGTTGCCAATGCAAGGGCTGCCCCTTTATCAATCAATTTACGACCAGGAGTATAGGAGATGTCTAAAAATAAACTGCATCCCGGTAGGGCAGTGGCAATAGTTTGACTTTCGGCGAGGTATTCCACCTCAGCATCGTCCATTACCTCTAAATGATCTAAGCTTACCGCTCCCATGTCCACCATCGGTTTAATAGCACCTAAACTGTTAAACTGATTAACATGCACCTTGGCGGACAGTCCATAAGCTTTTGCCGCTTCTAAAACGCGCATACTTTGATCTAGGCTGAAATAGCCCTCTTCACAAAAAACATCTACATAATCGGCCAGAGATTCTTCCGCCACAGCTGGCAGCATTTCTTCAATAACCAAGTTTATATAGTCATCCACGCGACCTTTATATTCTTCTGGAAGGGCGTGGGCGCCTAAAAAGGTACTCTTAATACTTACTGGCGATTCGGCTTGTAATTTGCGGATCACACGCAACATTTTGAGCTCGGTTTCGGTGCTTAGGCCATAGCCGCTCTTTATTTCAATAGTTCCGGTTCCCATTTTCACCAAAGCCGAAAGTCTTTTTCGGGCATCGGCCAACAGTTCCTCTTCGGAGGCTTGAGTCATTTTCCGAGCCGAGTTTAATATTCCACCACCGGCTTCTGCAATCTCTGCATAGCTTTTACCTGAAAGACGCATTGCAAATTCATCCTCGCGGTTAGCGGCGTATACTAAGTGACTATGACTATCAACAAAGGCCGGTAAAAGCTTTTTGCCTTCCATGTCAATGGCCTCATCATACCTACTATCCTCCGGTAGAGCGCCAACACCAATTTCTTTAATGCGATCATCTGCCACTAAAATCCAAGCGTTTTTTAAGATTGGCATTTCGCTCATTTCGGCGCCACGCTTAAAAATACGGCCTTGGTTTTCAACTTGAATAATCTCGGAACAATTATGAAAGAGGCGAGTCATGATTATATTTTTCGCGAAGATACCAAAGCGGGACTTCCTAGCGAGCATTTTGTAAATTGCCGCAAATTCGATTTGTTGAAGAACTACTATTTACTCTGCATCTTCCTGCTTGGACTTGTTATAAGCTCTTGTAGACCAGATATCAAACCCGCTAATTGGGAGGTGGATACCTTGGTTCCTATTTTGAAGACTCGAGTTAATATGCAGGATATTACCGATCTCGACTCTAATCTCCAAAGTGCTAGCGATGGCCAGCTGCAGTTTATTTTCAGCGAAAAGCTGGCGAGCTTAAAACCAGGTGAAATTGCTCCTCCTTTTAATGAAGAGTTCGAAAATACTGCCAAGCTTACCAATATTGTGCTTGGTCGACGGGTGATTCAAAACCGGATTTCATTAGGAACCATCGCTTCTCAAATGGGATTGCAGGGCGCTTTATTAGTTGCGGCCAATGGTACTAATCAGGTAATTCCTCCTATAAACGGAGTAGGGCCTTCCAATTTTAATATTGATGCCACCGAGTATTTTCAAAGCATGACCCTTAGGGACGGATGGTTGGTATTAAGACTAGAGAATAATTTTCCAATCGACCTCACCAATTTGCAATACTCTATTCAGAATGTAAATGCTGGGAACTTCATCTTGCAAAATACAATTGCCACCTTACCGAGTGGCGCCGTGCACTATGATTCGGTACAGCTCATCAACAATTTCTTAATTGAAGGTAACCTGGTAGCTTCCCTTACTAATTTGGATTCACCAGGTAGTAATGGTAATTCAGTTTTGGTAGATACTTCCGATGCGATTGACCTTCAGGTTACCCTAGATCAGCTCGATCCCATTTCGGCTACCGCGGTTTTTCCAGCTCAAAATTTATTTGATGAAACAGCGGAAGCCTTTATTTTTCCGCCATCAGCCCTTTTAACTTCGGTACATGTGGCACAAGGAGATATTTATATGGATGCCTACAGCACCATTAATGATAGTATTAACCTTTCTTACATTCTGCCGGAAGCGCAAAATATAAACGGCGATACCCTGCAATTTTTAAGGGTTATTCCCGCGGCACCCAATGGTTTGGTGGTTAATGAATACGTAGAAATTCCAGTAAAGAATTACAATTTGAAGCTGGAAGGCATGCCTGGTTCCACGAATATTCACAATACTTTTTACACCACTTTTATTGGTAGTATCGATTCTACGGGACGTATTATAAATCTATCTCTACAAGATTCGGTTTTCGTGAAAACAGGTATTAAAGATCTTATTGCCGATCGCGGTTATGGCTTTTTGGGCTACGATACTATTTATGGAGATGATAATATCACCATCGAATCTGTTTCTGAATTCTTCAGCGGAAGGGTGCAGTTAGATGATGTTCAACTGGCCGTTGAAGTAGAGAATTACATCGGTGCTCCATTTGGTTTTAAAGTTTTGGAGCTAACTACTAAAACAACCGATGAGCAGCGAAATTTAACTTGGAATCAGCTCGCTTATGAATTTAATGTTCCACGGGCTCAGGAACTTATTCCGGGTGCACAACCTGTTCCTGGGCGATTAACAGTAGATCTGGATAAGAACAGTAGTAATATTCAAGACTTATTTGAAATTCTGCCCAATGAGGTAGATTACCGCATGGAAGCCTATATGAACTCCGGCGTACCAGCAAGCGATTTTAGTCAGTTTTTAAATACCAACTATGGCATAGAGGCTAATTTACTCGCTACCGTTCCCTTGCAATTGGGTTTAGAAGATGTGAGCTTACAGGATACGGTAGCCTTTGATTATTCGGACTTTGATCCTGAGAAACGCATGCGCGGTGGTGACCTTATTCTTAAAGCGAAAAATAGTTTCCCCTTTGATTGTCGCGTAGATATTATTCTCTTGAACAACGGATATGAGCCTTTAGACACATTAAGTATTAATGATTGGATTGCAGCGGCTGAGGTAGATGCCAACCAACGCAGTATTGGTGAGAAAGAAAGCAGCGTGAAGTTTCCAATTTTTAATGAAAAGCTTTTGACTTTGCAAAACACCGGCTATATGATTTTTAAAAGCAGTTTCCGCACAGACCCCCAAAGTGGACTGGTAAAAATCTATTCCGATAATTACCTGGATCTGCAGATGATTGCCGATTTCAGAATAGCAACCGACTAAAGAGAATGAGAAAATTCTTTGCAAGCCTATTTATTTTAGGAGCCACCCTCGCTATGGCTCAAGAAAGTGATACCACCGAAATTAATATACCTAGGAATCCACGTTTTGGCGAGTATAATCGACCCTTTCTCGAACTTAATACCGAGTTTGGCGCAGCTAGCCGACAATGGTCGACCAATCAAATGGTGGATTTCTTTTACGGTGATTTTATAGATGAAAATCAAAAGGCCGCCATGATGGATAAAAGTCCCAATGGCTTAGCCCTAGCCGCGGTGCAAAATTGGGAAATCCGCTTTGTTTATTCTGGGCATTTTAAAACTAGAATGCTTCCACTGCCCGCACGTTCCATTTATATGTACAATCGCTATTATACCAATCTCACCATGCCAAGCGATTTGGTGGGCTTGTTTTTATACGGTAATAAAGGTACCGCTGGGCAAGCGCAGAATATTGGTGACTTTTCATATCAATCATGGTTTTATTCGGGTATCGGACATCAAATGACTTTTATGGCGGATACCTTCCCAGTTTCCTTGGGGGTTTCTTTGGTGGCCATTCATAATTTAACCAAATACCAAGTAGAAAGCGGTAGCTTATACACCCAGCCAGATGGTTCTGCCATTGAGTTTAACGGTCAATATGACTTTGGAGAAACTACTTCCCCTAACAGTTACAGTATAAGCGGCTGGGGATTAGCGGTTAATTTGGAAACCGCCGAAGAAATGGGAAAGCATAAAATCCGATTGGGGGTTTATGATTTCGGCTTGGCTTATATGAGCAACTGGGAACGAATTCAAAGGGATTCATCCTTTGTATTTGAAGGCTTAGATGTAGGTTCGGTGTTTACCTTGGAGGAAGAAGGATTTAACTCCCTTGTAGATTCTTTACAAGCCGGTGTAGTTGGACAAAGCCAAATGGGAAGTTGGCAAGCCTTACCCTTTAACCTAAAAGCCTATTATTCTTACCAGTTTTTAGATCGTCATTTTGCCTTTATGGAGATGCAATATTTGCATTTACCTCAATACCGTTTAAGAGCTGCCTTGGGTTATGGTTACGAATGGGAGAACTTTGAAGCTCGCGGTGGCTTTGGTTATGGCGGCTTTAATGCCTATAGTTTTAATCTCTCTTTAAACTGGAAGCTAAATCGCTATTTACGTTTACAAGGTGGACTCACAAATTTATTTGGAGTAGTAAGTCCAGCTTGGTCGGGCGGATCAATTGGTAACTTTGCCATTCGCTATTACTTTTAATGAGGCTACTTAAACTTTTAATCTTTTCGGTTTTTTTTATTTCCTGCTCGGGTCCACCAAAACGCGATCCTAGCACTGTATTTCGCTATAACGAAGCAGCGGGAATAAGTAGTTTAGATCCGGCTTTTGCCCGAAATCAAGCAAATATTTGGGCTTGTCACCAGCTATTTAATGGATTGGTGCGCATGGATGACCAATTAAAAGTACAGCCTGATTTAGCAAAGTCATGGGAAATATTGGATAGTGGCAAGCTGTACCGTTTTCACTTGCGTGATGATATCCGTTTCCATAAGGATGCCTGCTTTGGAAAGGATAGCAGTCGTACTTTAAAAGCCAACGATGTTCTTTATTCCCTAAATCGTTTACGAGATCCTAATCTTGCGGCACCTGGTGCTTGGGTTTTAAATAATGTGGCGGATATTAAAGTGATTTCGGATGAAATAATTGAAATCCATCTTAAAGAAGCTTTTGCTCCCTTTTTAGGAATCCTCAGTATGAAGTATTGTTCCATAATTCCAAAGGAAGCAGTGGATCATTATGGTAGTGAGTTTAGCCAACATCCTGTTGGTACTGGTCCTTACAAATATCAGCTTTGGCTAGAAAATGAAAAGCTGGTTTTACGTCGTAACCCATTGTATTTTAAGTTTGATGAGGATGGCCAGCGTTTGCCCTATTTAAAGGCGGTAGCGGTAGATTTCATCAGCGATAAGCAAAGTGCCTTTTTGGAATTTTTAAAAGGGAACTTAGATTTCCTATCGGGATTGGATGCCAGCTATAAAGATGAGCTCCTAGATGCAGAGGGGAAATTACAGCCTAAGTATAAAGAGCGATTTGAATTATACCGACAGGCTTATTTAAATACCGAGTACTTAGCCTTTTTAAATGATCCTGATGCAGGCTTAACGGAAACTAGGTATTGGCAGATTAAAGAAATACGGCAGGCTATCAATTATTGTTTCGATCGAGCCAAAATGATTCGTTTTTTACGCAATAATGTGGGTACTCCTGCAGAGCAAGGAATGATTCCTAAAGGATTACCAGCTTACGATTCATTAGCCAATTATGGTTATCATTATAATCCCGAAAAAACTGATTCACTTTTAGCAGCGGCCGGATATCCTAAAGGTAAAGGACTCCCCACTTTACGCTTGCAAACCAATAGTAGTTATTTAGATCTCTGCGAATACCTTCAGGCGGAAGCCGCAAAACATGGTATTCCCTTAAAAGTAGAGTTAGCGCCGCCTAGTACCTTGAGGCAGGCAATGGCTACCGGCAAAAGTCCCTTCTTTAGAGCCAGCTGGATTGCCGACTATCCCGATGCAGAAAATTACTTATCTCTATTTTACAGCGAGAATAAAGCACCTAATGGACCGAATTACAGTCGATTCGATAATACCCAGTTTGATGCTTGGTACGAACAGGCTAATACCACTGCTAATGATAGTTTACGCTTAAGTCTATATCGTAGAATGGACTCTTTAGTGATGGCTGAAGCACCGATTGTTCCCCTTTACTATGATCAAGTTTTACGTTTTTACCCAAAAACAATAAGTGGTTTAGGGGGAAATGCCTTAAATCTCCTGGATTTAAGTGAGGTTCGTAAAGACTAGGTGTCGGTTTAAGCTCTCGCGGTCAATGGATTGGATGTTAATGTGAACGGCTTAACCTTTTGTTAATCTGTTTTGTAAGTCAGGTCCTTTCAGTTTAAATTTCAGCTCTTTATTTTCGGCTCACCTTTCGGGATCATTCTTATTGATTTCTACAGCCACAGGCTATCGGCCCCCGGATTCCTTGCAATCGGGTCATTTTGAAATCGCTGATCCCTGAGACCCAGAATGGGTCTTCGAATTTTGGACCGAGTTATTAACAGTATGGACATTAGTGCACCGAAGTTTCAGGTATATTCTCTCAATAACTTCCTAAAGATTCCACAGGTAGAAAGATACCTAAGCAAGGAGCAAATTAGGAATATTCAAACCGTAGGAAATGTTCTGCCATTTAAGGTGAATAACTATGTGATAGACGAACTAATTGATTGGGAGAATGTTCCAAATGATCCTATCTTCAAGCTTACTTTTCCTCAGGTAGAAATGCTCTCTAAGCCTCATTACTCTAAAATGGAGTCGGCCTTAATGCAAGAGCTTCCTCGTGCCGAGTTAAAGAAGGTGGCGAATGATATTCGATTAGAACTTAATCCACATCCAGCAGGACAAAAGAGTAATATTCCTGAATTAGACGGCGACAAACTCACGGGTATCCAACATAAGTATCGGGAGACGCTATTGTTCTTCCCAAGTAATAGTCAGACTTGCCATGCTTACTGCACTTTTTGTTTCCGTTGGCCACAATTTGTAGGCATGGATGAGCTAAAGTTTGCCATGAAAGAAACGGATTTACTGGTTAAATACTTACAGCGTAATCCGGAAGTAACCGATGTTCTCTTTACTGGAGGTGATCCGATGATTATGAAGACCAATAAATTTGAACAGTATATTAATCCACTTTTAGAAAGTGAAATTCCGAATCTCCAAACTATTCGAATCGGCTCTAAAGCATTGGGATATTGGCCCTACCGATTTATTACCGATAATGATGCGGATGATATGCTACGGCTGTTCGAGAGGGTAACCAAAAGTGGAAAGCAATTGGCCTTTATGGCCCATTTTAATAATGTTCAAGAATTACGGACTCCTGCGGTAGAACGCGCTATGCAGCGAATTATAGATACCGGAGCAGTAATTCGCACCCAGTCGCCTATTATGAATCATATTAATAATAGTGCTGAAGATTGGGCGCAGATGTGGCGTAAGCAGGTAAAGCTAGGTGCCATACCTTATTATATGTTTATGGCTCGCGATACCGGAGCTCAAGATTACTTTGCGGTAAGCATAGAAGAAGCTTGGAATGTCTTTAAGAGTGCCTATAATCAGGTAAGTGGCATTGCGCGTACCGTTCGGGGACCTAGCATGTCTGCTGCACCAGGCAAAGTTCAAATCTTAGGTATTAATGAGATTAATGGAGAAAAGGTGATGGTCTTGCGCTTTTTGCAAGGAAGAAACCCAGACTGGGTGGCCAGACCATTTTTTGCAAAATATAATCCTGAGGCTATTTGGTTGGATGATTTAGAGCCTTTTGGTGATGAGGAGCATTTTTTCTTTGAAAAGGAATATGCCGAAATGCCCTTTGTTTAAGCAGTTTTCATTTCTTCTAATGCTTGTCGCCACATAATTAAATATGGCGTTAAAAAGAGCAGCCCCCCTTAGATAAAGAGTCACCAGTGTGTAACTGTATATGCTAGGGTAATCCTAGCTCGAAGAAATTAAGTTTTATTAAGCAGCAGATTCAAATCTGGCGATTAGATACCGGTGTCTTTTTTATTTGCTAATTAAGGGCCTTAAGGCAGAAGCATAATCTTAAAGGATTATTTTGCAAGAAAATCGATAACCTGTGATTATTCCTTCGGGCTTCCGTCGCTTGATTCTTAGCGAAAAAATTGACGAAACTATTTGCTGTCCGCACTGCAATTCTACTTATGGTGCAAGAATTGAGGTTAGTCGAATGCATTTTCATGTTTTTTGGATTCCAACTTTAGCCTATCGTAAGCGATTACGGATTTACTGTATAGAATGCCAGAAAAAAATTAAGCTAAAGACTTTAAGAGACTCTCAGCAGATACCCATTTTAAACCTGCGCAGCAAAGCACGTGGTCCTTGGTGGCAGTTTACAGGCTCATTTATTTTGTTGGGACTTACAGCTATAATCCTCGTATTTATGAATTTGGGTGAAACAGCTACTGCTGTAGAACTAAGCTACGAAGATCCTAATGTTGGTGATCGATTGATTTATAAAGTATCGGAAGGAAAGTACTCTTCCTATTTAGTTGAGGGTATTGAATCTGATACCTTGAAACTTCGCAGGAATCTAATCTCCAGTGATAAAAAGTATTATATCAATGATTTACTGGAAGGTGAAAAGCTGGATAGCATCATTGTAAAATTAAGTTTGAAGGATTTAAAGCAATTACGTGAAGAAGGTATTTTTTATGCCTCTCGCCCTTAATTGGCCTTTCCAGGATTTAAGTCTATATTGCTAAATCCTAATCTAGTTCTCGCTTTTCTCAGCCTTTAACTTTCGAATCTTCAAATCAAAGCCCGCTACTATTAAGGTTATTATTGGACTTAGATAATTAAAGAAAGCATAAGGAAGGTAAGCCATAACACTAACTCCTAGAACACTACTTTGGTAAGCGCCGCAGGTATTATGGGGAATAAGCACTGAGGTTACGGTGCCGCTATCTTCTAGGGTTCTACTTAAATTTTCAGGGGCTAAGCCTTGCTTTTTATAAGCATCCGAAAACATTCTTCCGGGAACTACAATTGCCAAATATTGATCGCTGGCGGTAATGTTTACCGCTAAACAAGTGCTTACAGTAGTAGCTACCAGGGAGAAGGTTCCTTTGGCTAAACTTAAAAGAGCAGCGGAAATGGCTTTCAAGAAACCACAAGCTTCCATGGCCCCGCCAAATATCATGGCCGCTACAATTAGCCAAACCGTTTTTAGCATACCATACATTCCAGAAGAGTTTAATAATTCGGCGAGAATAGGATGTTCTGCCGGAATGCTAACATCTACTGTAAGGGCATTCATTAAAACTTTATAGATGCCCACAAAGCCGCTATCTCCAAGATCGGTGGCTAGCTTACTTACCAAATCGTATTGGAAGATTAAAGCAGCGGCAATTCCAGCTAAGGCACCAACTAAAATCGCCGGTAAGGCCGGTACTTTACGCACAATTAAAAAGATTACGAGGGCTGGAACTAGGAAGAGCCACGGACTTAAATTAAAGGTACTTAGTAGTTCTGCATTTAAAGCAGAGGTATCTTCTACTACCGCCGAACCTGTGTTCCAAAATCCTAAGGCAAAAAATAAAATAAGGGCAATAACAAAAGAAGGAATGGTAGTGTAAAGCATGTAGCGAATATGGGTGAATAAATCGCTTCCGGCCATGGCTGGCGCCAGATTAGTGGTGTCGGAAAGGGGAGAGAGTTTATCACCGAAATAAGCTCCGGAGATTACCGCACCGGCTACCATGGCCTCATTTAAACCCAAAGCTCTACCAATGCCAATTAATGCTAAACCTACCGTGGCAGTGGTGCTCCAACTACTGCCGGTGGCTAAAGATATTATCGCACAAATAATGGCTGTGGCTGGTAAAAAGTAGGAAGCATCTAAAATTTGAAGTCCATAATAAATCATGGCTGGAACAATGCCGCTTATCATCCAAGCTCCAGCAAGAGCACCAATGAGCAATAAAATGATTAAAGCTCCTACGGTTTGTTTAATAGAGTCGGCTATACCTTCTAAAATATCTTTCCAAGGAATTCCTCGCCTAATACCAATTAAAGCAGCTACCGCTCCGCTTACCATCAATATAAATTGATTGGAACCATCTGGGGCACTCTTGCCATAGGCGTATAGAACATTGAAAAGTAAAAGTGCGATGAGCACAAAAACGGGAATTAGGGCAATGCCCAGCGGTGTTTTTTTCTCCATAGTGCTTTAAAGCCCCCGATAATACGAAAAAAAGAGGGAGCCTGCTAAAAGCGTTGGCGGAGGTATTTCACAATTCGGTGGGTAGGCAAGCCCATTACTGTAAAATAGGATCCTTCAATGGCTTCAATCGCACTGAGGCCAATCCATTCCTGAATGCCATAAGCACCGGCTTTGTCAAAGGGTTGATATTCATCTACATAATAGCTTATTTCGGCCTCGTCTAGCTCGCGAAAGCGAACCTTACAAGAATCGGAAAAAGTGCTTGTTCCCTCTGGGGCGATGCAGCAAACCGCAGTTATAACTTCATGCTCACCGCCAGAAAGTTTCCTTAACATTTCTAAAGCTTCGGCTCGATTAGCCGCTTTTTCTAGGGATTCGCCTTTGTTCCAAACCACAGTATCGGAGCAAATTAATATTTCTTCTGGGCGACGTTTATCAGCAAGGGCCTCAGCTTTAGCCTGCGCTAAATATTCTGCAATTTCAGCGCCTTTTAGATAATAGGGATAATGCTCATCCAAATCGGCCTTTTCTTGTCGGAAGTTTAGGCCTAATGCTTCGAGTAGCTGCGCCCTTCGCGGGGACTGTGATCCTAGTAAAATGGGGGTATTTTGCCAGTTTAAGGCCATCCGTAATAAAATGCAAGGGTGAAGAAGGGCATACTTAAAATGCCTAATAACATGATAACTTTACTCAAGGTACTAGCCTTATGATACTGCTGGGCATTTCGAGCTCTGATAATTTGTACCGCTAAAAAAAGAAGCGGAATAACGACAGCAATAAAGATGTATAAAGCCGAAGTTTTATTTTGGACCAGCCATAAATCCTTAATGCTAAACTCAATAATCGGGTAAAGCCCCAAGGCGAGTAGCAGAATTAAAAGGGACTTTATCCAAATTTTTGGAAGTAAAATCGCTAAGGTTTGATATCCCGCAAGGCTATCGCCATTTTCATCTTCGAGGTCTTTAATAATTTCCCGAATCAAATTCAGCCAAAAGGCTAAAATGGTATAATAGCTTACTACCCTAAAACCTTCTCTTATTAGCGGACCATTTTCTGGAGTAGTAGCCGGCAGGAAATCGAAAACTGCAACCAAGAAAATAGGCATGGCCGTTAATAAGGAGACCAGAAAATTTCCAATTAATGGTCGCTTCTTTAAATCGTAGGCGTAAAGGTAGAGTAGGGAAGCGGCAAGAGGAGTGATCATCCATAGAGAGTCTATCTCCACCTTAGTGGTTAAAATATAGGTGCCGGCGGTAGCTAGAATAACACTGCCAAAGTAAAAGTACCAAGCGAAATCCTCCGAAATCTTTTTGCCAATGGTAATACGATCGGGCTTGTTTAAGGCGTCGGTTTGTAAATCGTAAAGGTCATTGATAACATAACCTCCAGCTGCCAGTAAAATAGAAATAAATGTGCCTAGCGCAAAGTACCAATGATCGAGAGCATGCGGCAAACTCATGGCCTCGGTAAAGCTAAAGCGGATGAGGTACTGAATGAAAATTATCATCAGCAAATTGGGCCAGCGAATAAGTTTTAAAAGGGCTTTTACCATATATGATCGTCTTCCAGCATCCAGTTGTCCTGAACCTTCAAAGTTTGTTCAATTACGTCTCTTACACAGCCTGCGCCCCCCATTACTGGTGAAACGTAATCGACCACCGAGCGAACTTCTGGAACGGCATTAGAAGGACAAGCAGCTACTCCTGCTACTTTTAGAACGGGAATATCAGGCACGTCGTCTCCCATATAAAGAATGTTTTCGGCTTTAATACCTTGATGCTCGTAAACAGCGAGAAAATCCTCCCACCTTTCAATTTTATTACTGGCACTCATATAGATGTCGGTAAGCCCTAAGCTCCGCAAAACTTTTTTAACGCCATCGCAATGTCCACCCGAGATTACCGCAACTGGATACGACTTTTTTATCGCCAATTGCATCGCATAGGAATCTTTAGAATTTAAATTCCGAACCGGACGACCATCGGCACCAATCTGAAAAAGACCGCTGTTTAAAACCCCGTCCATATCAAAAGCAAAAGCCTTTATTTTCGGGAGAAGCTCTTTATAACTTTTCTTCATATTCTTTTTGAATCAATTCACTGATCTTGCTGTAAAGGTCCGCAAGTTCTGGATTTTCGAGCATTTTTAAATGCGCTTCAATGGTATTAAAATCACCGCGCACCGCCGGACCGGTTTGATGCATAATTGGGTCTTCAGATTCTAGACCTGCAACTTGTTGCTTAAGTAAGGGCTTTAAAATAGCCAGGGGTAAATCGGATTTTTTTAGCTCTAGGTAGGCCCAATGGTAAAGTAAATTGCTGAAATTATGACCAATAACCGCAGCTAGGTGTAAGCGCTTTCGCTGATGGCTGGGCACGCGATAATGTTTCAAACTTAGAGTTTCGGCCCAATCTTCTAAATCTTGAAGTACAGAATCATCAGTGGCTTCTAAACAAAATGGAATCTCCATTAAATCTACCTGGCTATTTTCGGCAATGCTCATCAAGGGATAAAAAATGCCTCGCTTTTCATGCTTGGAATCTAAATCCTCTAGGGCAATAGTGCCCGAACTATGAGCTAAAATGCCATGCTGAGCAGGAATCTTGGTGGATACTTTTGCTACATTTCGATCAGCTACACATATCAAACAGAGGTCGCTATCTTGATCAAGCTCAGAAAGGTTTAATTCGGTTTTTGATTTAGGACTACGAGCGTAAACCTGAACCTTAATTCCCTTCCGCCGAAAGGCGCGAGCCATATAGGTGCCTACTTTGCCATTGCCAATAATTGCCACCGACTTAATCATAGCTCAAAAGTAAGCAAAGACCATGGCCCAAAGGCAAACATAAATTATAAGTATCTTGAGCCCTCTAACTCTGCTGTGAATGATTTACCCGATGAGAATTTTAGCTTTCCTTTTCCTCATTATTGCTGGAATGGGAAACCTAAAGGCCGCACATTTAATTGGAGGAGAAATTACTTATACCTGTCAAGGTAATAACCTATACACCATCTCTTTAAGAGTGTACCGCGATTGCGGGGGAGGAGGTGCCGCCTTCGATGCAAACGCCAATATTGCTATCTATGATATTAACAATCAGTTGATTGCGACGCTAGCTCCACCGCGGGGCCAAATCATCTCTCTAAATAATAGCCTAACTAGTGATCCTTGTGTTACCGTTCCCCCAAATTTATGCGTAGAATATGCCGATTATGAGGATACCATTACTCTAGCTCCGCTTATCGGTGGCTATACTCTTGTGCATCAACGTTGTTGCCGAAATTCGATTATTGGAAATGTAAATAACCCCGGTAATTTCGGTAATACCTATTCGATTCGGATTCCAAGCATGGACACCACCTGTAACTCTGCACCGCAAATATTAAGTCCACCCGATAATGTTCTCTGCTTAAACCGCCCTGCTACCATCGACCTACAGGTATCTGAAGCGGACGGCGATTCTTTGAGCTATGATATTTGTCAAATTTTTGCGGGCGGTGGCAATGCGGGCGGTGGCGGAAACTGCTTTGCAGTTGTTCCTAATCCTCCTTGTCCGCCACCTTTTACTGCAATTCCTTTTGCAGCGCCCTATACCTTCTCTAATCCAATACCGGCTTCGGTAAATTTCACTATTAATCCACGAACTGGTAAAATACGGGGTACAGCTAACCAAGCGGGGGTTTATGTAGCGGGAATTTGTATTACCGAATGGCGAGATGGTCAGATAATGAGTACCGTTCGACTGGATTACCAATTTGCGGTAACTACTTGTACACCTACCATTGTTTCGGATATGAAAACGCCGATAGAAGATCCTACCATTTTATGTGATGGCTTAACTGTGCAGTTTGAAAACGAAACTAGTAATGCCAATGGGGTGCTTTGGAAATTTGGCGACCCGAGTACTAATGCCGATACCAGCAGCGATCCTAATCCTACTTGGACTTACCCAAGGCCCGGGACTTATTTTGTGGAACTGATTGCCAATCCAGGGGAAACTTGCAGCGATACCACTTTTGCACCTTTTGAAGTGATTGCTCCGGTGCAAGGCGATTTCTTGTGGGATGGGGTGCCTTGTTTTGAGGTGCAAGACATTCGCTTTGAAGCTACCGGTAGTAATATTAGACCCAATACCCGCTTTGTATGGGAGTTTGGTGCCGACGCCTTAATTCCAAGTGTGCAAGGTCGGAATGCTTTTGGTATTTCTTGGACGCAACCAGGGCCAAAGCCAGTAAAGTTAACCCTGTATTGGGATAGCTGCTCCCAAGAAGTAGTGGATACTATTGATATTGTACGTGGAAACGTATTTGCATTTGCCGGTAATGATACCAATATTCAAAGAGGTTCGGACTTAAGACTTCGTTCCAATTTTGGCGCCGATTATTATTGGTCGGCCAGTTCGCCCATTGAAATTGATAATCCCTTTTCTCGAGAACCAACTTTCCGCTTTAGGCGCGAAGATGATACGGTACAGGTATTTTTAGAGCTCACCGATCAATATGGTTGTAAAGGCTGGGACTCGCTTTGGGTTTATATCAGCGATGATTTGGATGCAGCGGTGTATAATATTATCTCGCCCAATGGCGATGGTATCAACGACTTCTTTGATCTCAAATACATTAATCCTTCGGGCAATTGCGGCTTAGTAATTATTAATCGCTGGGGCGCAGAAGTGTATAGAGATAATAGCTACAATAATGATTGGTATGGAACCGATCAGGATGGGAATACCCTTCCTGATGGTACCTATTACTACATTGTTCAATGCGGAGTTGAGGTCCGTTCTACCGGACCTATTACCATTAATCGATTTTACGACTAGGCCTTTTTAATTCGCTGCCATACGGCGATAAAGCTGCCAATCACCATAAGGATAGAGCCAATCCAAAGGATATTAATCATCGGGAAGATGATCGCCTTTTGCACAATGAAAGGCTTTTCCCTTTGATCTTTTTTGGTCCATGCTTTTAAAATGATTTCATCGGTATCGTAGTCGATATCCTCAAAACGGAATTTTAAGCGTGGAGCCTCCAAAGTGGTATCGCGGTATTCCTTTATATCATCCTCAACAATAAAGGCCGGACTAATAGGGTACTCCGTGCCCATGGCATTTACAATTCGCAATTCGGCCGTGAGCATGATGGTCTTTAGTTCGCCTGTTTCTTCATTTACCAAAGCATTCACCTTATTCTTATCGAAAATGATAAAGTGATTGCGGTATAAAGCTGTGTCGCCTTCATTTAGGCGCACCTCTGCTTCATTGCCAAAGCCATCTGGGCTCACTGGCTCCAAATAAGAGGAATAGGTAACATGGGTGTAAATATCACGATCCCAAAAATGTTTAGTATCCGGATTAGGCGTTGGACCCATTTGGTCGCTCATCTGTAAAAAAGGCTTAAGCCTGAAAAGTGGCTCCGATTCACCAATTTGATTGAAATAGGAAATACTGTAAAACTGTTTGTTATTTACGGTATCCATATCCTCAAAAACGGCAAAGTACTTACCCATTTCAACGGTATCACCTTGGTCCATTAAGGCATTTTCATTGGCCGGTAGGCTTTCGCCAAGATTTACTTTCGAGTGCGAAATAATATCCTTGCGACCATTGGAAATTAAGGCACCCACCAAAATCAAGGCAAAGCCAATATGCGCAACCGAAGATCCTGCAAAGGTCCACTTGGCTTTCCCAAGCACTAGCCAAAACCACAGGTTAGAGACGGCAGCAAAGAAACCAGTTAATAATAAACTGAGGTACAAAGGATCGGTCCAAAAGTCATAGAGCTGGGCAAATATACCGGTGATTAACAAGCTCAAGGCTAGAGACACACTGATATTCTTCCAAAATAGCGTGGAACTAGTTTTACCATAGCGTAGATACTGGCCAATGGCAATAAGCAAGGCAATGATGATGGAAAAAGGTAATTGCCAGCTATTATAATGTTTAATGGCATCTAAGGGCGGAGCCATCTTATCATTTAAAATTTGAATGAGTCCTTCTGGTCCAATAAGCTTATTGATAACGGGGATAGAAGTACTAAAGATGATCTGGAAAGAGGAAATTAGTAATACTAAACTTCCGATAAACATCCAAAACTCACGAGAGCTTAAATCGTCGCCGGAGTCTTCTTTTGGAAACTTCTTAAAGCGCCAAATCATTAATCCAAACGAGGCGAGGGTAAAGAATAGCAGGTAAACTAATAGCTGCCCACTTAATCCTAAATCTACAAAGGCATGTACGGAGGAGTCGCCAAGCACACCACTTCGAGTTAGGAAAGTGGAGTAGAGAATTAACAAAAAGGTGAGGATGCTCATAAAGACTGCCGCCTTTAGTCCAGTGCGCTTATTGCGATAAACAAGCAAAAGGTGTGCGGCTCCAACCATAGTAATCCAAGGAACGAGGGAGGAGTTTTCTACTGGATCCCAAGCCCAAAAGCCGCCAAAGCTCAAGGCTTCATAGGCCCAAGCACCGCCCATTAGAATTCCTAATCCGAGAATGCCTACACTAAAGAAAGCCCAAGGCATTGCCGGCTTTACCCACGATTTAAAGTCACCTTTAATAAGTGCTGCCACCGCAAAGGCAAAAGGCACCAAGGTGGAGGCAAAACCAAGAAAAAGGGTAGGTGGGTGGATAGTCATCCAGTAATTCTGTAGTAGCGGGTTTAATCCCGAGCCATCCATAAAATGTGGAAAGCGCTCTAGGTAGTCGGCAATCTGCGTCCAAGGCAAACCAATATTATCGCTTGTTTCACGCATTAAGATAAAAGGACTACTACCAATTTTTACTCCTAAAGGATAAATGCCTAAAACCATAGAGGCAAGGAAGGCCTGCACTGCAGAGAAAACCATCATAGTGTGGCTTTCCCATTTACGTGCGGTAAACAATAGGATAAGCCCTAATACCGCATGCCAAAAAAGCCAAAGAATAAAGCTTCCTTCTTGACCCTCCCAAAAGGCGCTAAATACAAAGCGACTTTCTAAAGATAGAGAGGAGTGTTGCCAAACGTAATCGTATTCGAAGTAATGACTCAGTAATAAATAAAAAAGGCTAAGCACAATTCCTAAAACCCCCACGCTATGCGCCAAAAAGGCGGAGCGGGCAACTTTTAGATAGCGATCATCCTCGCTGCGGCTATTTAAAAAATAGGCGATAAAGGCAATTATTGCCGCAGCAAAAGCCAGACTTACTGAAAAGCGGCCAATCTCACCTGGTAAGAGGTGTTCTCCAATGTATTCCATCCCAAAAAATTAATGGCTAGTAGGTTTCGTAACCTGCTATTTCATTTTGCTCGTTGTATTTACTCGGACATTTCATGAGGATTTCCTCCGCCATAAAGGCGCTATCGGTGGCAAAACCCTTCATGGTGATTTCTTCACTACGTTCGAAATCTTGAGGTTTGGGTTGGTTATAAAATACTTTTTGTTTCTGTCCTTCCTTATCAATAGCTGTAAAGGTGAAGCGATTGGCACGGGCATCATAGTCCATGGCAGCTTCTTTATCAAGATATCCAATTACCGTGTATTTGGTTCCCATGTTTTCTTCTGCTTGTGCAAAGCCAACATAGGTAGAGGCATCATTAATGGTTACCATAATTGCTCCAATGGCAACGGCAATAAAAAATATGATCGCGATGTGAGTTCTCTTCATTTTAATCCTTCTTTTCTAGTTTACTAATCTTACGATCGAGATTAAAGAGATAGCCAGCAATTCCTAAAAGGATGATAGACATGATGGCTACCACTACATAAATTTTTCCTTCCGCACGAAAGGCATCTGCCATTTCAACCTCTTCTCCCATCTGCGCGATAGCGCTAAAAGGCGTTAATAAAATGGCCAAGATGAAATATTTAAAACTATGCTTCATGATTTAAAGATTTAAAGCGGATTCTCAAGTGAGAAATCCAGGTACCGATTAAAATCCATCCAATAACGGCGGCGTAAAAAATCGGACGCATATCAGAGTTTAGGTCGTATTGATTAAAGCCAGGATTACCACCATTCCCTGGGTGCAGACTATCGGTCATTCGCGGAAGAATTCCGATAAAGACAATCATCATTACAAAGGCAAAAATATTGTAAACACCCGCTAGACGGGCTTTTTTAGCGGGATCCTCTACGGAATTGCGCAAAACAAAATAGGCCAAGTAAATTAACATGGTCACTGCTGTGCCATTCAGTTTTGGATCATTGGTCCAGAAACTTCCCCAAGTAGCATTTGCCCAAACCATTCCTGTTAATAAACCTAAACTGGCCAATAGAAAACCGGTTTGTGCAAATTCGGAGGCTCTTAGATCAGCGCCGGGTTTATCGCCCAAGGCACGGATACTAAAAATCAGGCTGAGGAGCATCATGGTGATCATGGCAAACCACATGGGAACGTGGTAGTATAAAACCCGAATAGACTCGTTAAGAATGATAAGTCGTGGTACTTCGCCTAATAAACCAGCGATAAATGAGTAGAGTACTAAAAGGATGCCGAGGGCTTTCCACCAAATGCCTTTCATAGCTGTTTTTAATCGCGCCAAAGGTAGGGAAATAAGAGGAAGGAGAGTAGCAAGGATACCAATGCCAGTAAGGCTAAAACTATCAGAAGTTGAGCATTTATCTCCCAACTAAAACCGGTTAAACTGCGGATACTTAATTTGCTCAAAGTGAGAATTTGGGGATAGAGCAAGGGAATACTTAAAATGGCGGGCAGGGCAGGGTTGTTTCCTGCTTTCGCGGAGATGGCAGCTACTAAAGTTAAAATGGCACTAAAACCCAATGAGGCCAAAAACAATACACAAATGAAGGCCCAAGGTGAGGCGATCGGAAAGCCCATTAAAAATCCGAAAAAGCCACTGGTAAAGAGGGCGACAATTAAAAGATACAGGAAGTTATAAATAATCTTCCCTAAAATAAGATGCTCAGGTTTAACCCAGCCGTAGTACAGCAAAAAGCGCTGATCGGCCTCAAAATGAAAAGATCGATAGGCGGCTTGTACCGCGGCAAACAAAAAGATGACCCAAAAAAAGGCGTTCCAGCTTTCGGTGCTCAGAATTTCATTAAAAACCAAATTACTGAGGTAAACCGTACTTAAAACGTAGATAAGAATTGAGAAATAGGAACGCCGCTCTGACCACTCTAACTGAAAATTAAGCTGTATAACCTTTAAGGTTGTTTTCATGGGGCTAAAGGTACAGCCCAAAGGCTGAAGTGGAAAGGAGGAAATTATTTGTTTATACTTCTAGCCAAGTCATAGAGCCTTTTAACTTGCAAATCGCCAAAGCCATATATAGTCTCCGACTTATAAATGCTTCTGAAAACTTCTGGAAAGGACTTTCCTTCTGCTACTAGCTTCATCACCATATCCAAAGGTCTACCGTAAGAGGTATCAGTTTGCAATCGCTCCAATTGAGCATTAATAGCTGGCATTAAAAATGGATAATGAGGATTTAAACTTGCTCCTAGTTTCTTCAATTCCGACCAATCTTCATTTTGGTAGGCTTTCCATAAGTCCGACCAAGGTTTAAGGTTAATTATAGTAAGCTTATTGGCATACAGCACCTCTAATTGCTGCGAATTATAGAAGCCAAAGCTATAGGGACTGTGATGATCAGGTTTAACCAGAAATGCCTGGTCTATAGAACTATACTCCTGTAAAATATAAAGGCAAAACCATAAATTAACTTGGCAAAAGAGGTCCTCTTCAAACCAGAGATAGAGGCTATCCTCGGTACTCGAATTCTTTAAGGCATTAATTTGAGAGATCGTCTTTTCTTCATACTCCTTAAAAGAAAGGTCTCCAGATAATTCATTTAAAAAGGAGCAGCGCTTTCGGAAAAACTCCTCGAGTGAAGGACTTGCCACCGGTCCATCCATTAAACACTCACGCATAACCAATCTTTTACCGGGAATGGAGTCCGGAATTTGAGCCAGTAATGCGTCACCATTTAAAATGTGGATATCTGCCATAGATCAAAAAAGAAATCCTCCAATTTAAGCAAGGCTGTAAAATGGAGGATTTAAATTATTGCGGAGTTTAAGTATCCTATTTCCCCGAGGCGAAGGCTACAATTTCTTCGTCCATTGGTTCGGTGCGTGAGCCATAATGAGCTACCCAATTACCTTCGGCATCCACCAAAAATTTATTGAAGTTCCAGCTTACCCGGGCATCATCTTTACCATTAAGTTCTTCTTCGCAAAGCCATTTGTACACTGGATGCTGCTCGTCGCCTTTCACATTGATCTTATCCATCATCGGAAAGCTTACCCCATAGTTCTTCTTGCAAAAGCTGGCGATCTCTTCATTGTCACCAGGCTCCTGGTTCATAAATTGATTACATGGAAAGCCAATAATGGTGAAATTCTCACCACCGAATTTTTCATACAATTCTTGTAAACCCTCATATTGGGGGGTAAATCCACATTTACTAGCGGTATTTACGATTAAAACTCTTTTTCCCTCTAAGGAAGAGAAAGCGAATTTTTCACCATTTAAATCGGTAACCACAAAATCGTGAAAGCTAGACGCTGCTGGTTCGGCCAAAGCCAATTTCTGACTTTTAGTTTCTGATTCAGCGGGGCTATTACAAGCGCTAATCAACACTAAGCTTAAAAGTGGAAGAAGGAATTTTTTCATGATTGCATTTTGTTGAAGAAACAAATATAATAGAGTGAGGTTCATGATTGGCCCCGCTTTATTAATTAAGATTTCGAAGGCTAATAAGTCCCCTGTTTCACCCACCAAGCTTTCTTACCTTTGCAAAATGGAAATGAATGGGAAAAAGGTTGCTTTTCACACCTTAGGATGTAAGCTCAACTTTTCGGAAACCGCTACCATTGCTCGTGATTTCAAGGGTAAAGGATTTGATCAGGTCGATTTTAAAGAAGCGGCTGATGTTTACGTAATTAACACTTGTTCGGTTACCCATAATGCCGATAAAGAGTGTAAACTTTGGGTTCGTCGCGCTAAAGAAGCAAACCCGGATAGTTTGGTGGTGATTGTAGGTTGTTATGCCCAATTGCAACCCGAGGAAATTGCAGCCTTAGAAGGAGTGGACCTCGTTTTAGGAGCTACCGAGAAATTTAAGATTACCGATTACCTCGATGGCCTTACCCAAAGTGACAAAGGTGAAGTCCATTCTTGTGAGATTAACGAAGCAGACTTTTACGTTGGGGCTTATTCTATGGGGGATCGCACGCGAGCCTTTTTAAAGGTGCAAGATGGTTGCGATTATAAATGTACCTATTGCACCATTCCACTTGCTCGGGGTATTTCCCGTTCGGATACCTTGGAAAACGTAATGGCTAATGCCGAAAAGATAGTAGGTGAAGGAGCCAAGGAAATCGTTCTCACCGGCGTTAATATTGGTGATTATGGCAAGGGGGAGTTCGGTAATAAACGCCATGAGCATACCTTTTTAGAACTGGTGCAAAACCTAGATCAAGTTGAAGGTATTGATCGTTTTAGAATATCCTCGATTGAGCCAAACCTACTAAAGGATGAAACCATCGAATTTGTAGCCGCTTCCGAACGCTTTGTTCCTCATTTTCATATCCCTCTACAAAGTGGTAGCAATAAGATTCTTAAGAAAATGAAGCGCCGCTATTTAAGAGAGCTTTATCAAGAAAGAGTTGCTAAAATAAAAGACCTTATTCCACACTGCGCCATTGGTGTAGATGTGATTTGTGGTTTCCCAGGAGAAACGGAAGAAGATTTTATGGAGACCTACAATTTCTTAAAGGATCTGGATATTTCTTACCTCCATGTGTTTACTTACAGTCGGCGGCCTAATACGGAGGCTGATGAAATGGAAGCCCAAGTACCTTACGGTGAAAGAAAAAAGCGCTCTAAAATGCTAAGGGTACTAAGTGCCAAAAAGCGTCGCGCTTTTTACGAATCTCAATTAGGTACTGAGCGTGAAGTACTTTTTGAGGAAAACTTTAAGGATGGCTTTATTACGGGTTTCACCGAAAACTACGTGAAAGTGAAGACCCATTGGAATCCAGAATTGATTAATCAGAAGGCAAAAATTAGATTAAAAGATATTGATGAAGATGGTGTAGTTCGTTTTGACTACCTCGATAATGTCCCTATCTTGGCCTAAATGTTTGCAACCTTAATCCAATACCGCCTAAACCCTATTTTTAAAGCGGATTTTTTCCACTACTGGCAGGAGCATCGCAGCTATCTGCGTGGAATAGGAGCTTTACACAATTCGGTTTTACATCGCGAATCTCCCATCTCTTATTTGAGTTATAGTCGCTGGAAAGATCGTGAAGAGTTTGAAAAGCACATTTTAGATCCTAGCGGGGCGGTGCAAGACTGGCAAGCAAAAATCGAAGACTGTTGTAATGATGTGCGGATTATCTACCGCATGGATATCGTAAAAGACGTTCCGGAATATGAATAATAATTGGGAGGCTCTCCTTGGTGAAACCGCCGAAATTTGTCGGGAAACAGGAAAATTTATTGCCTCTCAGCGCAGAAAGGTTCAAGCTGGCCAGGTTGAAACTAAATCCCTTAATAGTTTAGTTTCTTATGTAGACCAAGAAGCGGAGCGCAAGCTGGTTGATGGCCTAAGCAAGGTTTTTCCTGAAGCGGGATTTATCACTGAAGAAGAGACGGTTGCCCAAGAGCGAAAGGAGTGGAACTGGATTATCGATCCATTAGATGGTACTACTAATTTTCTTTTCGACTTACCCATTTTCGCGGTTAGCGTGGCTTTGTATCAGAATAATCGTCCACAATTAGGGGTGATCTACGAAATAGGACAGGATGAACTTTTTACCGCTTATGCGGGTGGAGGAGCATTTTGCAATGGTCGTTCAATCTCTGTATCCCCTCAGAATGAATTGGCTAAAAGTTTAATAGCTACCGGTTTCCCTTATTATGATTTCAAAAGGTTGAATGAATTCAATGAGCTTTTAGCTCATTTATACACCCATGCCCGTGGGGTTCGTCGCTTAGGCTCGGCAGCCACCGATTTGGCTTATGTGGCTGCTGGTCGATTTAATGGCTTTTTCGAATATGGCTTATCGCCCTGGGACGTGGCTGCCGGAATATTACTGGTACGCGAAGCAGGAGGTGTTGTAGGCGACTTTAATGGTGAAGATAAAGCTCTCTTTGGCGGAGAAATCTGTGCCTCAGCGGAAGCTATTCACCAAGATTTTAGCAGCCTAGTAAAACAATATATGCTCGAAGATTAAGCTATTGGTAGCCAGTCTTTATGCCAGCTATTGCTGATGGTGGTTTCCCACTTAGACTCTAATTCCTGCTTAGTACTTACCAAATTGTTAAATACCACGGTATTGGCGTCTAGGTCGCCATTCTCTAAAGCGGCCCTAAAGTCCATCATATGCGCAGTATCTATCATCGCGTTATGATCGCGATAAGCAATTTGAGTGCGATCAAGTAGGGATATATTTAGTTCCTTTTCCAAAGCTTGGATATGCTGTACTAATTTATCAATACTACAACCGGTTGCTTGGTAGGAAGCTTCATCTAGGCTAACTACAATAAAGCGATCATAAATAATGGTGAAGCTGGCATTAAGCGCATGTCCGTGGGCTTTCCAGCTATCCAAAAAGTTCATTAATCGAGCAGAAATACGCTCTACCTTTTCGAACTCTAAAAACTCGGTGCTCTGAAAAATCCAGATTCGAGCTTCAGGTTTCATTTCATCAAATGCTCCGTACATAAACTTACTTTAGAGGTCTTGCGCTTCTACGATTAATTCGGCTAAATCCATTACTGGTAAATCGCCTTCTCTTTCACTATTCTTCACGCCATCCGTCATCATAGTATTGCAGAATGGGCAAGCCGCAGCAATATAATCTGGTTTGGTTTCTAGAGCTTCTTCAGTACGCTCGATATTAATATCTTTTTTACCAGGTTCGGGCTCCTTAAACATTTGAGCTCCACCAGCCCCACAGCATAAGGCATTGCTTTTACAGCGACGCATTTCCACTAACTCGGCATCCAGTTTTTGAATAAGCTCGCGAGGGGCCTCATACACGCCATTTGCTCGACCTAAATAACAAGGATCGTGGAAGGTAATTTTCTTTCCTTTAAAATTCCCGCCTTCAATCGCTAAACGACCATCCTTTAAAAGTTGATTGATAAACTGGGTATGATGCAAAACCTCATATTTACCTCCCAATTCAGGATATTCATTAGCTAGAGTATTAAAGCAATGTGGACAGGTAGTCACAATCTTTTTTACATCGTAGGCATTTAAAACTTCAATGTTTTGCATGGCCTGCATCATGAAGGTAAACTCGTTTCCAGCTCTTTTAGCAGGATCGCCGGTACAGCTTTCTTCGGTTCCTAATACACCAAAATCTACATTGGCTTTATTTAGGATTTTCACAAAGGCCTTGGTGATCTTTTTAGCGCGATCATCAAAACTGCCGGCACAACCAACCCAAAATAATACTTCAGGTAATTTATCGCTGGCCATAAGTTCGGCCATGGTAGGTACTACTAACTTTTCTTCCATCAGTTGATCAATTCATAAGTTATGCCCTCATGGGTACGAAAGCCCACTAATCCTCTATTCAATTTAATGTAAAACATGCGATTCTCATTGGGATCAGTGATATGGGGACCGAAAACCTCTGTAAAGGTCTTCGAAATTAAAGTTAAAGAGTCTTGGTAAAAAGCGGGATTGCTATTTAAAAAGACGCTGTCGTTTCGGTAAATAAAACTCAGTTCATCGTTTAAAGTTCCGATGCTATCGTTTAAGCTATAGCTCAGTATATCAGAGTAGCCGCGTTCATCAGCCGCATTTCCAACTAGAAAGAATCGGTAATTAAAATTAAATTGAGGATTATCGCAGTTAATGATATAGCTGCGTCGCTCTGCGGTAGTTTGGCCAATATCTCCTATAGAACCGAAATTACCACTTTGATTAAAATCTTCCTCGGAGCTAAGGCTTTCACTAAGGTATAGATCAACAGTATCGCCATCAGCATTAGCAAATTTCTTAGTGTATTCGGAGGTTGGCTTTAAGCTTAAAAAAGCAGTATTTAAGCTGAGACTTCGGCTAGATTCTGTTTCACAGCTACTTAGGCCAATTAGAACTATGGCTATGAAAAAGAAGATATGAATTGGGCTATTTTTCAAAAACCTGGATTTTTACTTCGCGCTCCACTAAATCGGTGAACTTCCCTTCGTAGCGAGTGGCTTTCACCAAGTGATTGTCGATCCAGTGATAATTACCGCCACGAGGTTTACCCATTAACATACCATGGTACTTAAAGCCCTTTTCCTCTAGCCATTTCTCAGTTACTTCCCGGTGCTCTTCGGTGCGGGAAGTAAAAAAGTAAATAATATGTCCTTGCTCGTACCAGCGGTTTAAAGTCTCTAAAGCATCTGGATAATGCTCGGCTGTCGCCATACGTTCGGGTTCCTCATTAGGAATATCATCGCAAATGGTTCCGTCGATGTCGATCAGGTAGTTTTTTATACCCTTGGGTAGTTGAGGGCTAAGCTTCTTACCATCGAGCTCGAGCTCTTCTAATTTAGGATTGCTTTTACTCTGACTCATAAGGTGGGTTTATTCAGTAATCCAATTAGCTCGATCAGCCTGAGCGTAAGCCCATGGAGCAGCATTATTCTCAATATTAGTCATCATGGTATTGAGCGAAGGATTAGCTGCAGATTCTTCCATCACCAAATAGCGACGCATTTCTACAATAATCGACATTGGGTCGATATTTACCGGACAGGCTTCTGCGCAAGCATTACAAGTGGTACAAGCCCAAATTTCTTCGCGACTCACAAAGTCATCTAGTAAGCTACGGCCATCTTCTTCAAATTTTCCTTTGGCATCTACAATGGCACTCACTTCCTCTAGCCGGTCGCGGGTATCCATCATTATTTTGCGAGGGGAAAGTTTTTTACCAGTTTGGTTTGCTGGGCAGGATGCTGTACAACGTCCACATTCGGTACAAGAGTAAGCATTCATCAACTGAATCTGGTGAAGATCCAAAACATCTTTGGCACCAAATCGCGAAGGTTCTTCAGCTGGTGCATCTTCGGCAGGAGCGGCAAAAGGATCAGCATTGGGATCCATCATTAATTCCACTTCTTTTTTAACGCTCTCCATATTATTAAACTGTCCGGCTGGCTCTAATTTGCTATGCCAAACATTTGGGAAAGCCATAATCACGTGGAAGTGCTTGGAATAGGGGAGGTAATTTAAAAAGGCTAAAATGCCGAGGATGTGGAACCACCAAGCAGCACGCTCAACAATATGCAGAGTAGCTTGATCCATTCCAGAAAAAATCGGGGCTAACTGTGAACTAACTAGCCAACCATCTACATTATTCCCTTCGATATTTGCTTCGGCCGCACCTAAAAGCAAAAGGGCGAACATCAATACTAATTCGATAAAAAGGATATAGTTACCATCCTTCTTGGCCCATCCTTTAAGTTCCTTAAAACGGGGTACAGTGCCAATGTTACGGCGATAAAGGAATACT
>CATMQD010000008.1 GCA_950073045.1 uncultured Flavobacteriales bacterium
TGGCTCAGGTTATATTTTTAGAGCTTATTATGCTCTTCCTCCAATGAGCAGGGCTGATGGTACTCCAGTAAATGCAGTATTTGGATTTACGAATATGCTTGTCAAATTAATAGAAGATTATAGTCAAGAAAAATTAGTAGTAATTTTTGATGCCGCAAGAGAAAATTTTAGAAATAAGATTTATCCTGGTGCGAAAGCTCAGAATCCTGATCCTCGTACTACCGATGATAAGTTTTTAATGGAAGTGGTTGCCGGTGGCGATCATAGTAACGAAGATATCATGGCCCTTCTTAAAGAGACAGGTGCTATTGAAGTAAGTGTAAATTCCGCTGAGCATGCTTAAAAAAGGTACTATCAATAAATTATTTGCTTTTGCAGTAGCCGGACTAGTATTGGTTGCTTGTAAAAAAGATGAAAACCATCGCGGATGGCAGTATATGCCCGACATGTATGATGGTCCCGCTTTGGAAGCTTATTCGCCAACAGACTTGTTTAGCGACAGTACTTCGGCTCGTAAACCAGTAGAGGGAACTATTCCACGTGGTTTTATGTCCTACACCGATTATGGTGCAGATGCCGCGGGTTATGATTCTGCTCGTATGCATTTAGAAATGCCATCTTCTATCATGGCTGATGAGACGACCATGGCTGAAGCTAAAGAGCTGTACACGATTTTCTGTTCTCACTGTCATGGTGATAAAGGAGCAGGCCAAGGTGTATTAGTGAAGAACGAGAAATTTCTCGGTGTGCCTTCTTATGCCGATCGCGACATTAATTATGGAACCATCTTTCACGTAGTAACCTACGGTAAAGGGGTTATGGGTTCCCATGCTTCTCAGGTTACTCCGGAAGAGCGTTGGAAATTGGCACTGTATGTTATGAAGTTGAAGGAAGACCTTACTGCTCCTGCAGAAGAGCAAAGCTCCGAAGAAGCTGAAGAAACAACAGAAAGCTGATAATTAAGCATTAACAATATTTAACGACCGCAGAGATGTTTGAATTTTCAAGTCGCTTAAAAACAATTTCATACGTACTGATTTTAATCGGTGCGATTTCCGTGGGCTTTAGCTTCCTTTCTGGAGGTGGCCACCACGATGACTCTCATGAGGGCGAACAAGCAGCCATGCACGATGAGCATGCTACTGATGCTGAACACGCTGAGCATGGTGATGCTCACCCTAGTCACGGACATGCTGCCGCTCATGGCCATGGTCATGATGCCATGCCAGACGCCGACTATTTCACCTACCACAAAGGTGCTTCTCGTGCCATTCCTGAGAATAACCATTTCTATAGCTCACCAACCGAACACGATGCTGAGCATGTTCACCATCAAATGGAGAACAAGCCTTGGTCTAACTTATTAGTAAATAGCTTCTGGGCATTAGCCTTAGGATTAGGAGCCTTATTCTTCATGGCTGTTCAGTATGCCGCGCAAGTAGGCTGGTCGGTTGTTGTTCTACGTATCCTTGAAGCTATGGCTAGCTTTATTTGGATTCCAGGTGTAATCATTTTAATAATCATAATCACGGGCTGGTTCCATATCGGTGGAAACCATGTTTACCACTGGATGGCCGATGGTATTATGGTAGAAGGTAGTGCGAACTACGATAGCATTATTGCTGGTAAGCAAGCCTACCTAAATGGTACTTTCTTTACCCTTCGCGCGGTAATCTACCTACTTGGATGGATTGGTGCTGCCTATATGCTTCGCAAGATGAGTTTGCGCTACAATCAACCCGGAGTTGATTATATGCAGAACTGGAAGAAGATGCGTAACCTAGG
This sequence comes from uncultured Flavobacteriales bacterium, assembly GCA_950073045.1. Taxonomy (GTDB): domain Bacteria; phylum Bacteroidota; class Bacteroidia; order Flavobacteriales; family Schleiferiaceae; genus Croceimicrobium. Next base: position 1,786 of record CATMQD010000008.1, read on the forward strand.
TGCAGGTTTCTTAGTATTCTTTGCTGTTACTTCATCTACTTCGGCTTGGGATTGGATCATGAGTATCGATACCCACTGGTTTAGCACCTTATTTGGATGGTATGTATTTGCAACCATGTTCGTTTCTGCCCTTACAGCATTAATGATGATTGTACTTTACCTTAAAGGGAAGGGTAAATTGCAAGAGGTTAATGACAGCCATATCCACGATATTGCGAAATTCATGTTTGCCTTCTCCATTTTCTGGACTTACCTATGGTTCTCTCAGTTTATGTTGATCTGGTATTCGAATATCCCAGAAGAGGTAACTTATTATATGGCTCGCTTCGGGGAGTACAAAGGAATCTTCTTTACGATGGTAGCCTTGAACTTCCTGTTCCCAGTATTAGTATTAATGAGTCGTGATTCTAAGCGTAATCGTGGATTTGTATTCACAGCTGGTATTGTGATCTTATTCGGTCACTGGCTGGATATCTTCATCATGGTAATGCCTGGAACAGTAGGATCTAACTGGAGCCTTGGTTTAATTCAATTTGGAACCCTATTAGGCTTTGTAGGTTTATTTATTAATGTGGTATTCCGCAGTTTGAGCAAAGCTCCACTGATGCCGGAAAATCACCCAATGTATGTGGAGAGCAAGCTCTTTCATCAATAACTTTTGAAACAATAGGATTTACATGGAGACTTTGTTAGTAATTGTAATTGCACTCCTCGCAGTTGCCGCCCTTACACAAGCTGTTCGAATCTTCGAGATTTCCTCTCAGATTAAGGATTCCGATAGTGATGTAAAAGTTGATGATCGCGATAATAATACGCAGGGCTGGTTAATGCTCTTGTTCTTAATATTCTTCTTCGGGGCATTCGCTTGGATGTTATGGGAGTATATGGAACTTACTTTACCGCAGTCGGCCTCTGAGCATGGTAAGGATGTAGACAACCTTTGGAATATTTCCATGGGTGTAATCATCTTAGCTTTCTTAGTTACTCAACCCCTACTATTTGGTTTTGCCTTCCGCTTCCGCGGAAATAAAAATCGCAAGGCCACATATATGGAGCACAATAATAAATTGGAGCTCTTCTGGACTGGTATTCCAGCCGTTGTTCTAGCAGGTTTGATTCTTTACGGATTAACCACTTGGAGCAATGTTATGAATCCTGATAATGAGCAGGAGCCTATGGTAGTGGAGATTTATGCTAAACAATTTGGATGGCAAGCTCGTTATGCCGGTGGTGATAACGAGTTGGGTTACGCAAATGTACGCTTAGTAGAAGGTGTTAATACTTTGGGTGTTGATGCCAATGACGAAGCTTCTGCAAATGATATTGTAACTGGAGAGTTGCACTTACCAAAAGGACGTCCAGTATTATTTAAATTCCGTTCACAGGATGTTATTCACTCTGCTTATATGCCGCACTTCCGCATGCAGATGAACTGTGTACCTGGAACTCAAACCCAATTCCAAATTACCCCGAGCTTAACTACAGCTGAGATGCGTCAGGATCCAGAGATCGTAGCTAAAGTGGCCCGTGTAAATGAGCTTCGTGAAGCTCGTGGAGAGGACCCATGGGAATTTGATTATGTACTCCTTTGCAACAAAATCTGCGGATCTGCACACTACAACATGCAAATGAAAGTAGTGGTGCAAACCGAAGAAGAGTTCGATAAATGGATGAAGGAACAGCAAACTTTTGCTGAAATGATGGCAGACTAATTAGGAAAGAGACAAAAGAACTGAAATCGAAAGAAGCACATGGAAGCACACGCACACCACAAAGAAACTTTCATAACTAAGTACGTATTCAGCACCGATCATAAAATGATCGCGAAGCAATTCTTGATCACTGGTATGATCATGGGAATTATTGGCGTTGGAATGTCGCTTTTATTCCGCTTGCAACTAGCATGGCCAGATAAAGAATGGCCAATCCTAGAAGCATTACTGGGGAAATGGGGAACCGACGGGATTATGGACCCTAATATTTACCTAGCATTAGTTACGATTCACGGTACCATCATGGTATTCTTCGTACTTACTGCAGGTTTAAGTGGTACCTTCTCAAACTTGTTAATTCCACTACAGATTGGTGCCCGTGATATGGCATCTGGATTTATCAATATGTTATCCTACTGGTTCTTCTTTGCTTCCAGTGTGGTTATGGTAATTTCCCTATTTGTAGAAAATGGACCAGCTTCCGCTGGATGGACGGTTTATCCACCACTGAGTGCTCTGCCACAGGCGGTGCCTGGTTCAGGTATGGGTATGACCTTGTGGTTAGTGTCAATGTCACTATTTATCGTATCCTCACTTTTAGGTGCACTTAATTACATTGTTACCGTATTAAACCTACGTACAAAGGGAATGAGCATGACTCGTCTACCTTTAACAATTTGGGCCTTCTTTGTAACTGCAATTCTCGGGGTACTTTCATTCCCAGTATTGTTCTCAGCAGCTTTATTATTAATCTTCGATCGTAGCTTTGGAACCAGCTTCTACCTATCCGATATTTTAGTAGCGGGTGAATTACTTAGTAATCAAGGTGGTAGTCCAATTTTGTACCAGCATTTATTCTGGTTCTTAGGTCACCCTGAGGTATATATTATCCTTTTGCCAGCCCTTGGTATTAGCTCAGAGGTTATTTCAACCAATTCACGTAAACCAATTTTTGGTTACCGTGCGATGGTAGGTTCCATTATGGCGATTGCTTTCTTAAGTTTTATCGTTTGGGGTCACCACATGTTCGTTACCGGTATGAATCCATTCCTAGGTTCGGTATTTACTTTTACCACCCTATTGATTGCGATTCCATCTGCCGTAAAGGCCTTTAACTACATTACTACTCTATGGAAAGGTAATCTTCAGTTTACTCCAGGGATGATGTTCTCTATTGGCTTAGTATCTACTTTCATTACTGGTGGTCTTACCGGATTGATCTTAGGGGATAGTGCATTGGATATTAATGTTCATGATACTTACTTTGTTGTAGCTCACTTCCATATTGTAATGGGTCTATCAGCAATCTTTGGTTTATTCGCCGGGGTTTATCATTGGTTCCCAAAATTGTTTGGTCGTCGCATGAACAAGAACTTAGGCTTTATCCATTTTTGGGTAACCTTTATTGCCGCTTACGGTGTGTTCTTCCCAATGCACTTCTTAGGAATGGCTGGTTTACCACGTCGATACTACACCAATACTGCATTCCCAATGTTTGATGATTTAGCAGATATCAATGTATTGGTATCCTATTTCGCAATCATCGGTGGTATTGCGCAGGTAATTTTCATTTACAACTTCTTCTACAGTGCTTTACGCGGTAAGAAGTCGGAGCAAAACCCATGGCGTTCTAACACATTGGAGTGGACTACTCCAGTAGAGCATATTCATGGCAACTGGCCTGGAGAAATCCCAGAGGTACATCGTTGGCCTTATGATTACTCTAAGCCTGGAGCAGAAGAGGATTTTGTGCCTCAAACTGTTCCTATGACTGAGGAAGAAATGGCCAGTGGTCATTAATTTATAGAGGTAATAGATTTGGAAGTCCCGACCGCTGTGTCGGGACTTTTTATTTTAGATACCTTTGTTGAAACGGCTTATATGACGCGCTTTCTGGACGGAGAAGGAGAATTGGAAAACGATCAGCAGGATTTTGAGCAGAAACTCAGGCCCTTATCATTTGATGATTTTGCAGGACAGGATAAAGTCCTTGAAAATCTTCGGGTTTTTGTGGAGGCCGCCAATCAAAGAGAGGAAGCTTTAGATCATGTGCTTTTACATGGTCCTCCCGGCTTAGGTAAAACTACCTTGGCTCATATTATTGCTAATGAACTTGAGGCTGGCTTAAAATTAAGCTCTGGTCCGGTAATAGATAAACCCGGGGAGCTTGCAGGTTTATTAACCAATCTCGAGGAACGTGATGTGCTTTTTATTGATGAGATACATCGATTAAGTCCAGTGGTGGAAGAGTACTTATATTCTGCTATGGAAGACTATCGGATCGATATTATGATTGATAGTGGACCCGCCGCCCGAAGTGTACAAATAAATCTCAATCAGTTTACTTTAATCGGGGCTACCCCTCGCAGTGGCTTGCTTACGGCTCCTTTGAGGGCTCGTTTCGGCATCAACAGCCGTTTACAGTATTATTCAGTCGAATTACTTTCGAATATCGTAGAACGTTCTGCACACATTTTAAATGTGCCAATAGACGCCAATGCTGCGGTTGAGATTGCTAGGCGTAGCAGAGGGACCCCTCGTATTGCCAATGCCCTCTTAAGAAGGATGCGCGATTTTGCTCAGGTAAAAGGGAATGGCACCATTACCTTGGAAATCGCCGAATATGGTTTGGAAGCACTTCATGTAGATACCTATGGTTTAGATGAGATGGATCATAAAATCCTACTTTGCCTAATCGAAAAATTTAAAGGTGGTCCGGTAGGACTTAACACCGTTGCCACTGCCGTTGGAGAACAGGCCGGTACTTTGGAAGAAGTGTATGAGCCCTACCTTATTCAGCAAGGCTTTATGGTGCGTACACAAAGGGGACGTATGGTTACCGAGAAGGCTTATCAGCATTTAGATAAAAAGGATCCTAATCTTCAAAACGGATTATTTGACCTCTAAGGCGACTTACTCTACTCAGATTAGGGAAGAGGCGCTTGGTCTCGGTTTCATGGCTTGCGGCTTCGCTAAAGCACGTTATTTAGAGGAGGAGGCCCCGCGTTTGGAGCAATGGTTAAGTAATAATTATCAAGGGGAGATGGCTTGGTTAGCTAATCATTTCGATAAAAGGCTGGACCCAACCAAATTAGTTCCAGGCGCAAAAACTGTGGTTTCCTTACTATACAATTATTACCCCGAGGAGCAGCAACACGATTCGGAGGCACCAAAAATTGCTAAATATGCCTACGGGGAAGATTATCACTTTGTACTCAAAAGGAAACTAAAGGACCTTTTAGCATTTATTCAAACGGAAATCGGGGAAGTTGACGGTCGAGTTTTTGTGGATTCCGCCCCAGTTATGGAGCGCAAATGGGCACAGGAGGCTGGTTTAGGATGGCGGGGTAAAAACACCCTATTATTAAACAAGAAGAAGGGATCCTTTTTCTTTCTGGCTCAGTTGATAATCGACCTGGAAGTTGATTATGACGAGCCCATTAAAACCGATCATTGTGGCACCTGCACGCGTTGTATAGATGCCTGCCCAACCGAGGCTATACTAGCGCCCAATTTGCTGGATGCTTCTAAATGCATCTCTTATTTAACTATTGAGCTTAAGGATTCAATTCCGCCCCAGTTTGAAGGTCAGATGGAGAATTGGGCCTTTGGCTGTGATATTTGTCAGGATGTATGCCCATGGAATCGATTTTCATCTGCCCATCAAGAACCAGCATTTAAACCACAGCCACATCTCTTAGAAATGACCAGCGGCGATTGGCATGAAATGACCGAAGAAGTATTTCGGAAGGTATTTAAGAAAAGTGCTGTGAAGCGTACCAAGTACATGGGATTGCAGAGGAACTTGCGGTTTTTAAAGGAAGCAGAGGATTAGGTCTATGTTGATAGTTTAACCATGGAAATAGGATTCCAACATGACCTTGCTTAATTGATCAATGCCAAACTCAATGAATAAAAAAAGCCGCCTCCATCAAACAGAAGAGGCGGCTTTTCGATCTGTCTGCAGCCAATAACGTTTCTAGTCCAGACCCAATTATTGTAGTCGCGAGTACTCCATTTGGTACTTATTGGTATGAGGACTTTGAGTCTTACGCCCTTTTAGATGATGACTTCCAAAACAGTCATAGCATCAACCCTGAAGGAAATAGCTTTGGAGTGATGAACGAAACCATTGATCCAAGTATTTCTGGAAACCTTGGTGGTTATGGGAATTCTGCTAACAGCCTTTACTTCGATTTCTACAATACCAGTTCTGGTGGTAACATGAGTTTAATGTGGGAGAAATTAGATCTTAGTGCTACTTCTGGTAACTCAATTGTATTTGATATGGCTTATGCTCAGTACACTTCTGAGAACGACCGCCTGCAAATTGAAGTTTCTACCGATTGTGGTACTACTTGGAATTCTGTATATAATAAGGCTGGATCACAACTTTCTACCCGTGGAGCAACAACTTCTTTCTACATTCCTGGTAGCAATGATTGGAGAACTGAAACTGTAGATATCTCTTCTTATGATGGTTCGGCTGAGCTAATGGTTCGCTTTACCGGTACTTCTAACTACGGTAACAACCTTTATGTTGATAATGTGCAGTTCCGTAACGACACCTATGTAGGTTTAGAAGAAAACAAGTTGACTAATGATTTCCGTTTCTATCCAAATCCTGCCGACAAGAATTTAAATATCGAATTCGAATTAGCAGCAGAGGCAGAAGTTTCCATCAAAGTTTTAGATATCACTGGACGTGAAGTATTAAAGCTTGCCTCTGAAACTTTAAGCAATGGTAACCATACCCAATCTATCTCTGTAGAGAGTCTTCCTGCTGGAACCTACTTTGTAGAGCTAAGCATTGATGGAAATGTATCCGTTGAAAAACTAATGGTGAAGTAAAACCCTTCATTATCGATATTGAAAAGGGGAGGCTTAGGCTTCCCCTTTTTTTGCTTTTAATAAATGGTGAATCCCTTTAATAGACCATGGATAAAGAAAATACTACATCTTAATACTAAACTTAAATTGAGCTCGTTCTACAGCCATCTTTCCCAAAATGGGGAAGCTTAGATATTTTAATTGCTGCGGTGTATGAAAAACGTATTTTTGGCGTTTTTTAAGACCCATCCAAACCCTAGCTCTTAAGCTTTTATGTTACATCACATCCGCGGGAAATTGGTAGAAGTACGACCCACCGAGGCAATTATTGATTGTCAAGGATTGGGTTATGTGGTCAATATTTCATTGCACACTTACTCGGCTATCGCTCACGAAAAGGAACTTAGCCTTTTTCTTTTTCCGATTTATAAAGAAGACTCGCAAACCTTGTATGGTTTTGCAAGCAAGCAAGAGCGTGAGGTTTTCCGCCATTTGATTTCGGTTAGCGGAGTAGGAGGGAATACGGCCCGCACTATTTTAAGTAGCCTCAGTCCAGCTGAAGTAATTGCTGGTATAGGACGGGAAGATGTGGACTTATTGAAATCCGTAAAAGGTATCGGTGCTAAAACCGCCCAACGAGTAATTATCGACCTGAAAGATAAATTAGCTCCGATGGCTGAAGAAGTAAGCTTAAGCGGTGCTGATCCTGCCGTTAAAAGAGAGGCCATTGCCGCCTTAGAAGTTCTGGGTTATACGGCCCGCCAAACAGAACGGGTATTAAGCAAACTCCTACAAGAGAACCCCCAATACGGAATTGAAGAACTGATTAAATCGGCCCTTAAAAAGCTTTGAGATTCTCCATTAAATATTTCGCTTTCCCTGCGCTTGCCGCATTATTTCTGATTTACTCCTTTACCTATAGGAGAAATTTTGCTGAGGACCTAATCGATTACCAAGAGGATTCGGAATTAGGGAAATTAGTTCCCCCATCTGATACTAATGACCCCGATAGTGTTTTGCGCTATCCCTTTGATGGGGGTGAGTCTGGTGGAGTTTTTGGCAATGAGCCCTCCAATTTTAAAGAAGATGTAGTTTACGATGAAGAATCGGGAAACTACTTTGTGTACCGCACCTATGGTCGTTTTAGTGGAGCCCCACCGGTGGTAATGACCCCCAGCGAGTACCGCGATTATATTGCCGCTCAACAGGCCCAGGAATACTGGTCGGCAAGAAGTAAAAGCGATGATGCCCAAAAGGCAGAAGGTCGTGACCCAGCCAGTTCACTTATTCCGCAGATTACCATTAATAGCGACAACTTTGCTAAAATCTTTGGATCGAATACCATTGATATCCGTCCCCAAGGTTTTGCCGAATTAACCTTTGGTGGTCGATTCCAGAAAATTGATAATCCGATTATTCCCGAACGAAATCGGAATGTGTTCACCTTCAACTTCGATCAACGCATTCAAATGAATGTGAATGGAAGTATCGGAGAAAAGCTTAAGCTGAATGTGAACTATGATACGGAAGCCACCTTCGCTTTCGAAAATCAGGTGAAAACCGAGTTTACCGGCTTTGAAGATGATATCATTAAAAAAATTGAGCTTGGTAATGTAAACCTCCCGCTAAACTCATCTCTAATTACTGGTGCTCAAAGCTTATTTGGGGTAAAAGGACAATTCCAGTTTGGAAAGTTGATGTTAACTGGGGTTTTCTCCGAACAACGTAGTCAAACTTCTTCCATAAACATCCAGGGCGGCGCCACCACCACCGAGTTTGAGATTTGGGGGGATGAGTACGAGGCCAACCGTCACTACTTCCTTTCACATTATTTCCGTGATAACTACGAGCAGTTTTTAGAGAACTCTCCAATTATCACCTCACCTGTACAAATTACCAAGGTTGAAGTTTGGGTTACCAATAACCGCCAGAATACTCAGGATACTCGAAATATTGTGGCAATGCTCGATTTAGGGGAGCGCCAAAATAGAGCATATCGCACTAATGACAAACCTGGTGTAGATATCTTCCCGGGTGATAAAGGAGGCGAATTTCCCGACAACCTGAGCAACCAGTTAGATCCAGACAATTTAGTGCAATCCTATCCTGGAGTTAGGGATATCTCACAAGTAAACTCTGCTTTAACGGGAGCCGGTTTTGAAGAGGCCACCGAATTCGTGGAATTAGCAAATGCCCGAAAGCTTAACCCTAACGAGTTTAACTTCCATCCTCAATTGGGATATATCACCCTGAATACTGCTTTAAATCAGGATGAAGTACTGGCCGTTGCCTTCCAATACACCGCAGGCGGACAAACCTTCCAAGTAGGTGAGTTTAGTACCGATGGGGTAAGTCCACCAAATAACCTGGTGGTGAAAATGCTAAAGAGCTTTATCCTTGATGTTCGAGTTCCCAACTGGGACTTGATGATGAAAAACGTTTATTCATTGAGTGCTTTTCAAGTAGGCTCAGAAGATTTCCGTTTACAGGTACTTTATCAAAATGACGAAACCGGTACACCGGTGCCATTTTTACCAGAATCTTCCCTGCGTTCAGAACTACTCTTACGAGTGATGGAGTTGGATCGCTTGAATCAAAATAATGACGACCAAGCGGATGGTTTCTTTGACTTTATTCCCAATCAAACCATTTATCCCCAAAACGGTAGAATTTTCTTCCCAGTCTTGGAGCCCTTCGGTTCTAACTTAGCGGAGAAATTAGCCGATGATGATGAACGGGATCGCTTTGTTTTCCAACAGCTCTACGATTCCACACGATTTGTTGCTCAAAATGAAACGCGCCTCAATAAGTATTTAATTAAGGGGCAATTTAAATCCTCATCCAGCAGTGAAATTCAACTGAATGCCTTTAATATCCCTCCCGGGTCGGTGCAAGTTACGGCAGGCGGTACCCGATTAATTGAAGGTCAGGATTACCGTGTAGATTACAATTTAGGTCGGGTTACCATTTTAAATGAAGGAATTCTTAATTCTGGTGTTCCCATTAAGGTAGATTTTGAAAACAACGCCCTTTTCAATTTCCAAACTAAGACTTTCATGGGTTTAAATGCGGAATACCGCTTTAATGAGAATTTCAATTTGGGAGCTACCATGGTGCACTTAAATGAGCGGCCGTTAACCCAAAAAGTGAATATTGGAGAGGAGCCCATTTCGAACACCATTGTTGGTTTAAACGGTAACTATTCGAAGGATGCGCCCTACTTAACTCGATTTGTGGATGCGATTCCGTTTATCGACACCAAAGAAAAATCCAATATCTTAATTAGTGGTGAGGTTGCCCAAATGATTCCTGGTAGTCCGCGAGGTATCGAGATTAATGGAGAGCAAACCACTTTCCTAGATGATTTCGAATCGAGTCAAACTACAATTGATATTCGCAATCCATCGGCCTGGCGACTAGCCTCCACACCTGCAGGTCAACCCGATTTATTCCCAGAAGGAAGTGAAAATAGTGTGGCTTACGGTTTTAATCGTGCCCGCTTGGCTTGGTATACCATCGATCCTCTTTTTCATAATGATGAATCTCGTACGCCGGATAATATTCGGAATAATAAGGATCTACAATCGACCAATGATGTGCGTGAGGTTTTAGTGGATGAAGTATTTCCAAATTTGGAATTAGATAATAGTCAGCCACGGAATATTGCAACCCTCGATTTAGCCTTCTATCCGCGTGAGCGTGGTCCATACAATTATGATGTGGAGCCCACGGCATTTTCTGCAGGTATCAACCAAGATGGTAGTTTAAGAGATCCCGAAAGTCGTTGGGGTGGTATTATGCGCGATGTGAGCGTAACCAATTTCGAAGAGCAGAATATTGAGTTTATTCAGTTTTGGGTATTAAACCCATTCGTGGGAAATGACAATCCTCCTCCCGGTGGTGATTTATACATCAACTTAGGTAGTGTTTCAGAGGATATTCTTCGTGATGGAGTGCAAGCAATTGAGAATAGTGTGCCAGTAAATGGGGACCTCAGTAAGTTAGACTCTACCCGTTGGGGATATGCCACTAGTGTTCGCCCACCAGTAGTAGCTTTTGACGCTGATCCTTCGGCACGTGATTTACAGGATGTGGGTTATGACCTATTGAATGATGAGCAAGAGCGCACCTGGGTAAGTGACTCGGCTTATGCCAATTATATCCAAAGGGTGATCAATACTTTTGGTCAGGCTTCCCCTGCTTATGCTCAGGCGAATGCCGATCCGGCCTCAGATAACTTCCGTTATTATCGTGGTGATGATCTCGATCAAGAGGAAGCGAATATTCTAGAACGCTACAAGGCCTTTAATAACCCTCAAGGAAATTCAAATCCTACGCCTGTGGGTGGTGTTTCGGCATTTGCAACCAACTTACCAGATATTGAGGATGTAAACCGCGATCAAACCTTAAGTAAGGCAGAAACCTATTATCAGTACCGCATTAGTATGCGTCCTAGCGATTTGCAAACTGAAGGTCAGAATTACATCACTTCCATCGAGAAAACGAGATCTCCAGACCAGCCTAATGGACAAAGCTATGAAGCAGAATGGATCCAGTTTAAGGTTCCAATCTTTAATCCAGATTCTAAGGTTGGGCCGATTAACGATTTTCGCTCAATCCGTTTTATCCGCGCTTTCTTAAAGAATTTCCCGGAAGATATCGTTATTCGTTTTGCACGAATGGAGCTTGTAAGAGGAGAGTGGCGACGTTATCAATTTTCTTTGGATGGCACCCGTGATCGCCTTACCCAAGATGATCAAGAGAATACCATTTTTGAAGTAAATGCCGTAAACATTGAGCAAAATGGATCGCGTACGCCTGTTCCATATGTATTACCGCCTGGTATTGATCGTCAGGTTTTATTTGGAACAACTTCCGCTAACCAGCAAAATGAGCAGGCCCTAAGCTTACGAATTCTTAACCTTGAGGATGGTGATGCGCGTGCCGTATTCCGGAATATCGATTTTGATATGCGATTATACAAGCGCCTAAAACTGTACACCCACGTTGAATCGGCCACCTTAAATAGTGATGATGTCCAAGATGGTGATTTGAGAGTTTTTATCCGTTTGGGTAGTGATTACGATCAAAACTATTACGAGTACGAATTACCAATGACCGCTACTCCTCATGGTGTTTCCAATACCGATGTAAATGCGATTTGGCCCTCCGAAAATCAGATGGACTTTGCTCTTCAGGTTCTGAAGGATGTAAAACTGGAGCGGAATGCCGCCTATCGTAATACGGGTGATCCCATAAATGAACCTTATTCCGTGAGCCGGGCTGGTGGTCAGGTTACCGTAGTTGGAGCACCTAATTTAGGAAATGTACGCACGGTCTTAATCGGGGTTCGAAATCCTAAACGACGATTTATCCCTTCCGATAATGATGATGGACTGCCCAAGAGCGCCGAGGTTTGGATTAACGAATTACGTTTAACCGACTTTGATCAAGATGGAGGCTGGGCCGCCAATGCGAGGGTTGCTGCTAAGCTGGCCGATTTCGCCAATGTTAGTGTAACCGGCAGCACCAGTTCTATTGGCTGGGGTTCTTTGGATCAGTCGGTGAGCGAATTCCAACAGGAGCAACGTTACGCTTACGATTTACAATCTAATGTAGAGTTAGGAAAGTTCTTTAATAAGGATTACGGTATTCGGATTCCAATGTTCTACGGGACCAGCGAAACCTGGATTAATCCACGTTTTAACCCGCTAGATTTAGATATTGAGTTCGATGATGCTTTGGATAATGTAGAGGACCCTCTTGATCGTGATTCTTTAAGGCAAGCTACTCAGGATTATACCCGCCGCAGATCGATCAACTTTACCAATGTTCGTAAAGAGCGCAGTGCTAATAAAGGGCAAAGAAAGCCTCAGGTTTACGATATCGAAAACTTCTCAGCTACCTATTCCTTCTCTGAGGTTTTTAGACGAAATATCAATACTCGCTTTGATATTAATCGTCAGCATTCTGGAAATATTAATTATACCTATCGCACCCGACCCAAGCCCATCAAGCCTTTTAAAAAGGTAAAATGGCTGCAAAGCAATTACTTGGCCTTAATTCGCGACTTCAACTTTTATCCTTATCCAAAGAGCTTTACGGCTATCGCTAGTTTCGATCGAAATTATACCGCTATGCAAATGCGGAATACTGATGCCATCTTAAATGATATCCCACCGGAGCTCCTAGGAAATATCGAAGCTACTTACAATAAGAACTTTAATCTTAACCGACAGTACACGCTGCTATACGATATTACCGAATCATTGCGCTTCGACTTTAGTGCAAGGGCTGGTTCTAGGATCGACGAGCTTCCAGGGGCACCAGGAACTCAAGAAAACCGAGATACAATAATTGAGAATCTGCGAAACTTTGGTAGACCATTAACCTATCACCAAAAGGTGACCTTAAATTGGCAGGTGCCCATCAATAAATTGCCGCTGATGGACTTCGTTAATTTAACTGCTACTTATAATGGTGATTACGATTGGCAAGCCCCTTCTTTAGCCAGTACCCGAGGATCGGCAAATGCTCCTGGTAATAGTCAGTTTAATTTGAATTTTGGAAATACCATTCAGAACAACCGTCAAATTCAGTTAAACAGTACCCTAAACTTTAATGCCCTTTACAACAAAGTGCCTTATTTGAAAAAGGCTCTATCTGGCGGTAATACCAATCGCGGTGAGCGCCGTCGACCAAGAGGAATTCCAACCCCTGGTCGTCGTCAGAATGAAGAAAGTGTTAAGGAAGACGAGAACGAGGAAGAGCCTAGCGTTTTTGATAAGATTTTAATGGAATCGGCCAAGTTTATGATGATGGTGAAATCGGGCTCCGTGAATTACAGTAATAGTCAGGGACAAGTTTTACCAGGCTTCCAGCCCAATCCAACTTTGCTAGGTATGGCCGATGCAGGCGCTGCCCCAGGGTTTTGGTTCACGGTAGGTGATCAAAGTGATATTCGTGGTTTAGCGGTGGATAATAACTGGCTAATTAGAAACGAGGATCTTAACTCGCAATATTCAAGAACTAGTAATAAGAATTTAAATCTAAGGTTGACCTTAGAGCCACTCAATTCTTTGCGGATTGTGCTTACTGCTCAAAGACAAGGAAGTAGTAACTTAAATGAGTTCTTCCGTTTTAATGACAGTATTTTCAATCCAAGAACTGGGGATTTTGAACCAGGTTTCGAAAGTCAGAATTCTTTCCAAACCCAAACCTTCTCTTCTTCTTGGTTTATGTTGAATACCGCTTTCGAAAGCTTGGAAGCCCCAGATTATAATTCAGCGACTTACGATGCTTTCCGTGAGAATCGACTAATTATTTCTCAGCGTTTAGCTCAGCAATTGGAGGATGCAGACTCTATAGCCGGATATACAGCAGAGTTAACGGGTAACCCAGATTCTAGTAATTATGGTTATCGCTACTACAGTGTAAGCGCTCAGGAAGTAATGATTCCATCCTTTATTGCGGCCTATACCGGAACGGATGCCAATAATGTGGAACTTGGCTTTGGTAGAGACATTCCATTACCAAATTGGCAAGTAACCTATGATGGATTAAGTAAAATGGACTTCTTTAAGAAGTACTTTGCTAGCTTCACCATAAACCATGCTTATCGTTCAAGTTATACCGTAAGCTCTATCAGTACTAATTTGCTAAGGCAGAAGGAGCTTCAGGATCGTCCCGGAGAAACACCGCTTGATGCGAATGGTGATTTACTTCCCTTAAACCAGATTAATAGTATTTCAATGACCGAGCAGTTTGCTCCATTAATTGGGGTGAATACGAAGTTTAAGAATAATATGACGGTTAGGGTAGAGTATAAGAGCGATCGTAATATGATGCTTAGCCTAACTAACAATCAAATTACCGAAAACCGCGGTAGCGAGTGGATAATCGGGGCTGGCTATATTATCAAAGATGTTAAACTCCGCTTTATCCGTGTTGGAAAACGCCGTACCAACCCGGTTGCTAATTTAGAATTACGTGCAGATGTTGGTATCCGCGATAACATTATTTTGATTCGTCGAATTCTCGAGGATGTTGATCAACCAACTTCCGGGCAAAGAGTAACTACGGTTAAAGTTTCGGCCGATTACCGCTTAAGTCAACGCGTGCAAACAAAGGTGTTTTACGACTTAAATATGTCGCGATTTAAGACCTCCAACGCCTTCCCGTTAACCACAAACCAATTTGGTATCAGTGTTCGCTTGAATTTGGGTCAATAATCCCCAAAAAAAGCTTTTAATTTGCTGCATCAAAAAAGCGAGGCATGAATATTCCATCCGATTTAAAGTACACTAAAGACCACGAGTGGATTCGTTTAGAAGGCGATGTAGCCACTGTTGGTATTACCGATTTCGCACAAGGTGAGTTGGGCGACATTGTTTTTGTAGAAGTAGAAACTGAAGGCGAGACCTTAGACCGCGAAGAAACCTTTGGTTCGGTTGAGGCAGTAAAAACCGTTTCTGACCTTTTTATGCCAGTATCTGGCGAGGTTACTGAGTTTAATGAGGAAATTGAAAGCAGTCCTGAATTGGTAAACGAAGATCCTTACGGTAAAGGATGGATGGTTAAGATAAAATTAAGTGATAGCGGTGAGCTAGATGATTTGCTAGACGCTGATGCTTATAAAGAGCTTATAGGTTAATGAGCCCAAAGCTTAAAGCAAAAATTCTTTCTTATACCCCAGCATTGTTCTGGGGTTTTTTGATTTCTATCCTCACCCTGATGCCTCAAAGTAAAATTCCGAGAGAATTGGCCGATATGAACGACAAGCTCATTCACGGTGGGATTTATTTTTTAACGGCACTTCTAATAATCTTTGCATCCCTTCGTTATAATTTCAAGAACGTTCTTACAAGAGCTAGAATGATGACCATTTGGCTCTTTTGTGTTTCGTTTGGAGGAGTGATTGAGCTTCTTCAAGCTAATTTGGTCCCCGGACGCCATGGTGATTGGTTAGATTTTTTAGCAAACTCCTTTGGCGCATTGTTAGCGGTGCTATTGTGGTTCATTTATCAGAGCCGCAAGGCCTGATTGATCGACAGATCTAAAAAACGAACTCAAACACCACTAGTATGGAAATCAAAAAAGACTGGAAAAAGAATCTTGAGAATTATAGAAGCCTTTTCTTTTTGGGCGGAATAGCCTTAAGCTTAATCGCAACCACCGAAATATTGCAAATGCAAAGTGAAGTTTATATTCCAGAGGAACCAAAACCTGAGGTAGAAGAGACAGCTTCCATTATAAATATCCCCATCACCATACGTGAAAAACCTGAAATTCCAGAACCGGTAAAAAACGAACCAGAGCCAGATCCCATTCTAAAGCCCACTGATAAGTGGAAAATGGTGGATGATAATACCAAACTTAAAACCTTCACTATTGAGCCTAGTAGCGTCTTAGATACTATAGAATATGTTCCTTTGCAAGGCTTTGAAGTGCCAGAGCCAATTGAAGCGGTTAATGTGGAGAATATGGCTCGGCCAAAAGACTGTGAAGATTTACGGGGTAAGGATGCACAGATGAACTGCTTTAACCAATGGATTTCGCGTTATATCGCCGATGAAGTAGAGTTTCCGAATATACCGAGCTTCATGGCCCAAAGTGAGAAGATCTTTGTGGAGTTTGTAATCGGTGCCGACGGTAAGGTTGGCGATGTGTCGATCATTCGCGGGCAAACTCAGGAGTATCGCGATGAAGCCAAACGGGTTATTGAGAGTTTACCAGAATTAGTACCCGCTAGTCAGCTTGGTAGAAAGGTGCCTGTGCGAGTTCGAGTACCAGTTAATTTTAAGATTAGGTAAATTAGGCCATATAGATTGTAGCTCCTTTTAGTTTTTCTTTAATTTAGCGAACTGCTAATCCATCGAATATGCAAGCAAAAAAATCAGAAAAGGCAGATTTGGAGAACATCCGGAGTATGTTCCTCCTTGCTGGACTTGTAACGTCCCTGCTCTTATGTGTCATTCTCATCGAATGGAAAACTTACGATCAGTCGGTAGCCAACCTTGGTGAGCTGGACGTAGAAGTCGACGATGAAATTATTCCGATTACCAATCGTGATGTAGCTCCACCACCCCCGCCACCGCCACCCCCACCGGAGGTAATCGAAGTTGTGGAAGATGACGTGGAACTAGAAGAGGAATTGGAAATCCAAACTACCGAAACCGACATGATGGAGGAAGTTGAGGTAATTGAAATGGAAGCAGAAGAATCGGATGAGGTTCTGAGTTTCGCAGTTGTGGAGTCGGTTCCGATTTTCCCCGGCTGTGAAGACGCTAAGGATAATGCTGAGCGTAAATTATGTTTCCAGCAAAAGATTCTTCAGTTTGTAGGTCGCGAGTTTAAGTTTCCTGAAATGGCCCGTCAAATGGGAATCCAAGGAAAGGTTTACGTAAACTTCGTAATTGAAAAAAACGGTAAAATCACTAATGTTGAGGTGATTCGTGGTCCTGATCAACTTTTAAATGATGAGGCCGTGCGAGTTGTAAAAATGCTTCCTCAACTAACTCCCGCGAAGCAAAGAGGTAAACCTGTTCGTATGAGCTTTACTTTACCGATAAACGCTAAGCTTCAATAAACAATACTTTGTAATTTTATAGCCGTTCCAGTAATGCTGGAGCGGCTTTTTTATTTCCACCAATTCTCAAAACAATATACCATGGACCGTATCGAAATTAAGGTCTTAGCCTACGACGCCATTTTAGCCGCTATTGAAGCAGGCAAGGAAATTCTAGATGTGTATGAAAATACCTTTGAAGTTGAATATAAAGATGATAAGTCGCCTTTAACTATTGCCGATAAACGAGCGCATCAGAAAATCGTGCACATGCTTAAGGAGACTGGAATTCCAGTATTAAGCGAAGAAGGACGGGAACTTGCGTACAGCGAGCGTAAAGATTGGCAACTTTTGTGGGTTGTAGACCCATTAGATGGCACCAAAGAGTTTATTAAGCAAAATGGGGAGTTTACCGTTAACATTGCCTTAATCGAAAAGGGTAGTCCTATAATGGGCGTAGTTTATGTTCCCGTAGATGAAACCCTATATGTAGGTGCACCCGAATTTGGTGCTTACAGAATTGACAAGGCTGCACATATTACAGATACCGATAATTTAGAGGACTGGATGGCCAAAGGTGTTTCCTTGCCTGAAAAACAAGATCGTCCCTACACAATGGTGGGTAGTCGTTCACATATGAGCGATGAAACTGCTGCCTTCTTTGACGAAGTGCGTCGTGATTATCCCGATTCTGAAGTAATCAGTAGAGGCTCTAGCCTTAAAATTTGCATGGTTGCAGAAGGGTCAGCTGATGTTTATCCACGTTTTGCTCCTACCATGGAGTGGGATACGGCAGCCGGACATGCTTTAGCGAAAGGTGCTGGTTTTGAGATCTATCAGGCAAAAAATGATGGCGAACCCTTGCAATACAATAAGGAGGATTTACTAAATCCTTGGTTTATCGTTAAAAAGCCACTTAGTTAGAACCATTCTATTTTGTTTGGGCGGGCTGTGAAGTGTATTTTTGCGGCCCAAACAAGCCCATTGAACAGCACACCAGAAATCAAAGCACAAGAATCTAGCTTTAGCCAAAAGGCTTCGGCCATTATGGAGCTTACCAAGGCACGCCTCAATATGAGTGTAGTGTATTCGGCCTTGGCAGGATATTTCTTGGGAGCGAATGAAGTTTCCTTCTGGAATATCATTGCCTTAGCTTTTGGTGGATATTTGGTAGTAGGCGCCGCAAATGGTTTTAATCAAGTAATTGAGAAGAACCGTGATGCGCTCATGGACCGAACTAAAAATCGTCCACTTCCGTCTGGCAGATTGAAAGTCTCGGAGGCGATGTTGGCCTCTTCTATTATGGCCTTTGTGGGGCTTATTTTGTTGTATTACATCAACCCTTTAACCCTGGGTTTTGGTGCCTTTGCGCTTTTTGTTTACGTATTAGTTTACACACCGCTTAAAGCCCGCGGACCAATTGCCGTGTTTGTAGGCGCTTTCCCGGGTGCTATTCCGGCACTTTTAGGATGGGTGGCCGCTACTGGCGATTTTGCCATTGAGCCGGGAACTTTATTCGCAATACAGTTTTTGTGGCAGTTCTCTCACTTTTGGGCTATTGCCTGGATTGCAGATGACGATTACAAAAAAGCAGATTATGTGCTCTTACCTTCAGGGAATAGAGATGGTAAAAGTGCCTTGCAAATTCTGATTTACACCTTTTTCCTTATCCTGGTAAGTTTATTACCCGCATTTGGCTTAAGTGGCAGTCTAAGTCTCTCAATTGTAGGGATCGTAATTACTGCACTCTTAGGTGCGGCCTTTATGTACTTTGCTTGGAATTTATATCGTGAAAGAAGTATTCCATCTGCTCGAAAGCTGATGATATATAGTATTATCTACCTGCCTTTGCTGCAACTTTTACTGGTGATTGATAAATATATTTAGACGTGGGAAAATTAACTGCTGCAGAAAAGAGAAAGGTCCAAATGCCACTTTTGTGGATTGGCCTTGCCAGTATTTTGATGACCTTCGCTGGTTTAACAAGTGGCTATATCGTTAGTCGGTCAGCCTTATCGGCAGAGAATCGCTGGTTAGAATTTGCCTTGCCTCAAGAATTTCTATACGCTACTATTGTAATTGTTATCAGTAGTGCAACCATGTACCTAGCGGCCCAAAGCTTAAAAAAGAATTTGATTTCCAGAGCTGGTGGCCTTACTCTAATCAGTTTATTACTAGGAATTAGCTTCTTGGTTTTACAAATTAAAGGAGCACAGGACCTAGTAGATAGAGGTATGTTTTTTACCGGTGGCAACTCCGCAAGTAGCTGGGTTTATGTTATCGCTGGTTTACATTGGCTTCACGTTGTTTCCGGTATTATTGTTTTACTTTATACCTGGTATCGCACCGCAATATTAAAGGTTCATTCCGCCACCGATCATCAAGGATTTGCTGTAAGTGCACTTTACTGGCATTTCCTCGACGCTCTCTGGCTCGGATTGTACCTATTTTTATTTTTTTATCGCTAAACTTGCAAAAATTTTAATGCATGGCTAACGGAGCTGCTTTAGAACAAAACACGACCGCCATTTGGGGCGGAGGACGCCAACCATTCGGCGTTAGCTATGGCAAAATGATGATGTGGTTCTTCCTATTGTCAGATGCCCTTACCTTTTCCGGTTTCCTAACCGCGATGGGTTTGTATCGTTTTAAGTTTGAAACAACTTGGCCGGTGGCAGAGGATGTCTTCACCCACTTCCCCTTCCTACACGGAGAGCATCCCTTGCTTTTTGTGGCCTTGATGACTTTCATCCTTATCCTTAGTTCTGTAACCATGGTAATGGCGGTTAATGCCGGCCATAAAATGAACACCAAAGGAGTAACCCTCTGGCTTGGCTTAACCATCGTTGGTGGCTTTACCTTCTTGGGTTCACAGGCTTGGGAGTGGTATCACTTCATTCATGGCGATAAAGGAGCAGTAATTCTTCAGGATAATACTGTGATGTATGTAACTCCTATTGAAGGCGTGAAAGCTGGAGAGATTATTAGCATTTACGAGCTCATTACCGGCCAAGAGAAGCCTCATGGTGATCATTCTGAATTTCAAACTGCGGATATGATTGCAGCCTTTGGACTAAATGAAAACATGACTTTACGTATGCCTGGTAAAGGTGTGCAAGATGAAGCTACTGGAAAAGCTACTCCTATCACCCTTAGTCGCGCCGAAGCCTTAAGCAAAATGAAGAACGCAAAAGTTCTTCAAGGAGCGGGAATGCAAGCTAATGAGTACGGAAATGTATTGTTTGCCGACTTCTTCTTCTTTGTAACCGGTTTCCACGGAACTCACGTATTCTCAGGTGTAGTACTTAACATCATCATTTTCATTAATGTATTAATGGGTACTTACGAGCGTCGTGGACATTATGAAATGGTTGAAAAGGTTGGTTTGTACTGGCACTTTGTAGACCTTGTATGGGTATTCGTATTTACCTTCTTCTATCTAGTTTAATCTTATTTAGCACCTTATATCATGTCCGATAATAACGCATATCCAAGCGAGCATCACGAAAGCCCAGAAGGCACCAAGTGGATCTGGAAGGTATTCTGGATTCTATTAATCGTGACTACTGTAGAGGTAGTGCTCGGTATCATTAAGCCAGAAGCGCTAACCGATACCCACTTATTAGGAACCTCATTATTAAACATCATCTTTATTGTTCTTACCATTGGTAAAGCATATTACATCGTTGCCGAGTTTATGCACTTAGGTCACGAGCGTAAAAACTTTATCTGGGTAATTACCTTACCAATTGTTATCCTTATTCCTTACTTAACCTTCATCTTACTAACTGAAGGTGGGTACTTGAATACCATGATGAACATGTAATGGCAACAAAATCTTCAATAACGAAGGCAGTACTAATTTCAGTTTTAGTACTGCCTTCGGTGCTTTATTTCGTCTTTGTTTATGGCGCAGAAGGCAACTTCTTCCAAACCTTAGATTACGTAGGGCCTAAAACAATTGTAGAAAAAGAAGTGGATGGCGAATTAGTGCCCGACACCCTGCATTATTCCATTCCCCCTTTCGAATTCCGTACCCAGGATGATACCCTCTTGAGCTCCGAGGAAATGAAGGGGAAAATTTATGTAGCTAACTTTTTCTTTAGCACTTGCCCTACGGTTTGCCCCGCCATGAACTATAATGTTCAACAGGTGCAAGATCGTTTTTTAGGTTACGAGCATATCTATTTCTTATCCTTCACGGTAGATCCAGAGCATGATAGCGTACCCGTTTTGAAGGCTTATGAGCAGAAAATTGGCGCAGAATCTGGACGATGGTTTTTCCTAACCGGAGAAAAGGAGGAACTTTATAAAACAGCTTCCGACTTTTTCCTTTCCGCACAAGTGGATTCGGCAGCTGCCGGTGGATTCTTACATTCAGAGAATCTAGTTTTAGTAGACTGGGAAGGTCGAATTCGTAGTCGCAGAGATGAACAAGGTAACCTTAAGGCGGTTTATTCTGGTACTTCACCGGTGGAGGTGAACGACCTAAAAGATGATATAAAGATTCTGATAGCGGAGTACGAAAAAACCAAATCGGTGAACGAGTACAAAGCTTCTAAAGCAGATAAGTGATGGGAGAAATTCGTGAATTGAAAACGGCTAACCGAAAATCCGACCGGGTGGCCATTCCCGTGATAATAGTTTTATCCGTTCTGGTGCCTGTAGCCGTGGCCTTATTGATTTTATTTCCAGACACCTTTAAAGCGGATATGGGAATAGAACGTAGCACGCTACCCGCATTTCACGCTATTTTAAATGGCACCACCGCTTTCTTACTATTACTGGGTCTATTCTTTATTATGCGAAAGAATATTGCGGCTCACCGTTTTTCAATGATGGCTGCTTTTGGTCTATCGGCCGTATTCTTAGTTTCCTATGTTATTAGCAAGCTTAATGCAGATCCTATCCCTTACGGGGGAGAAGGCTTTTTACGAGGATTGTATTTCTTTATCCTCATTTCTCATATTCTTTTAAGTGTTCCGGTGCTACCCTTGGCCATGCTAGCTATTTACCGAGGATTTACCCAGGAGTATGCTCGTCATCGAAAATTGGTACGATATACATTCCCTATCTGGCTATATGTAGCAGTTACTGGTGTTCTGGTATATTTATTCATGCAACCCTATTATTAGTATGAAGCTTCAAAAACTACTTCTTAGTCTGGCCTTTATTTTTCTCTTTAGCCTTTCGGCTGATGCGCAATGTGCTATGTGTAAAGCGGTTGCAGAGTCAGGAACCAAAGCTGGTAGTACCATGGCAACGGGCCTCAATGGCGGAATTTTATACCTTATGATTTTTCCGTATTTGATTCTTACCGGGCTTGGGATTGCCTTTTATCGCCATAAAAAAGCACAAAGCACGGAAGCCACGCCGGAAGAATAGCGCGAAAAACTATCTTTGTAGGGCTACTTGAACGGGTCAATTCCCTACTATGCAAAAGTCTATTTCTGCCTTAGTCCTATTTCTACTTACTACCCAGCTTAGTTTTGGGCAAGTTCCCTTACCTGAAATTTGGACTTTACAAGACTGCGTTAATCACGCATTCGAAAACAATATTACCGTTGAACAAGCCAGGTTAAGAGCCGAAATTGCTCGTAATAATCTGCAAACTGCTCGTTACGATTACCTCCCCAATTTAAGTTTGGGTAATAATATATTCTGGAATTTTGGTCTTAACATTGACCCGGTAACTAACCAGATTTCTAGGGATTCACGTCAAACCGTAAATTTCCAACTAAGCTCTAATTGGACCCTCTATAATGGAGGTGCCAAGTACAATACCATTGCACAGAGAAATCACGATTTAAAGGCTGCCCAATATGATTATGAGGCCGCACGAAATGACATTGGCTTAATGGTGGCTTCGGCCTACCTTCAAATTTTGCTTAATAAAGAAATCGCGGCCGTAGCGCGGGAGCAAGTACGCATCACCAATCTACAAGTGGGCCGAACCGATAAACTGGTAAAGGCGGGTACCCTTCCTGAGGGCGAACGCCTGCAACTAGAAGCACAATTAGCCCGCGATCAACAAAACCTCATTGCCAGTGAAAATGCAGTAATGATTAGCCGATTGCAATTGGCCAATTTATTACAGCTCCAAGATCCTGCAGACTTTGAGGTAGGTAGTCCACAATTAACATTACCCGATTCTTCAATTTTGGAACGACCCGCAGCCAATGTATATCAAGTGGCCGTAGACCGTCAACCCAATATTCGTGCGGCAGAAATGCGTGTTTTATCTGGTGAAGAAGCCATTGATGTGGCCTACAGTGGCTATTTGCCAACGGTAAGCTTAATTGGTCAAGTGGCCACAAACTATTCCGACCAAATTCCAAACATAAATGGAAGCTCAACGCAGATTTTACCTTTTGGTTTTGTGCAGGGTACCGGTCAAAGAGTCGTGGTACCTCAGGAAGTCCCAATACAAAACGGAATTAAGCCTTTTAACGACCAGGTATCCGATAACTTAAACGAAGTGGTGGGCGTAAGTTTAAGCATCCCGCTTTTTAGCAGAAGAGCAGTGGCCAATAACTTGCAAAACGCTAAGATAAACGCCGATATCAATCGTCTGAATTTAGAGCAGGTAAAGAACGATTTGCGGCAAACTATCTTCCAAGCGCATAATGATGCCCGAGCGGCCAAATTGCAATTTGAGGCTGCACAAAAGTCGGTAGATGCGAATAGTAAGGCCTTCGATTATGCGCGCCAACGTTTTGAAGTTGGAGCCCTAAACCAAGTAGATTTTGAAACGGCTAAGAACAATTTGGCCTCTGCACAATCTCAATATGCTCAGGCCAAATACGATTATATCTTTAAAATCAAGGTCCTCGAGTTTTACCTAAGCAACCAAGTAATCCTGTAAACCATGAGCAAGACTTTAAAAATCATCCTAATAGCGGTAGTACTGCTTATTATTTTCTTGGTGATTGGCAAACAGGCGGGCTGGCTAGGTAAAGAGGAAGGGCTTGCAGTAGAATTCGGGACGGTAGAGAAAATGACCATCACCGAAACGGTGGTAGCCAGCGGAAAAATTCAACCAGAAGTGGAAGTGAAAATTTCCGCCGAAGTTTCGGGCGAAATAATCGAATTACCCTTTAAAGAAGGCGCCGCGGTTAAAAGGGGCGACCTTTTGGTGAAGATAAATCCTGACTTATTTGTAGCCGCAGTAAATCGCAGCCTGGCATCAGTTAATACGGCTAAAGCGGCCTTAGCTTCCTCTAAAGCTCAATTTTTAGAAGCCGAAAGGAATTATAATCGTAATCAAAGCTTACATAATGATGGTGTAATTAGCGATGCTGATTTTGATGCTATCAAACGTGCCTACCAAGTAGCGCAATTAGGGGTAGAAAGTGCCAAATACCAATTGCAAAGTGCGGAAGCTACCTTACAAGAAGCGCGCGATAACTTGTCCAGAACTACCATTTACGCTCCCATGGATGGTACCATCAGCATGCTAAACTCGGAAGTGGGCGAGCGTGTTGTGGGAACCGCTCAAATGACCGGTACCGAAATCTTACGGGTGGCAAACCTCGATTTAATGGAGGTTTTAGTGGAAGTGAACGAAAATGATATCATTCAAGTGGAATTGGGTGACACGGCCCTAATTGAAGTGGACGCCTACCTGAATAAAGAGTTTAAAGGCGAGGTTACAGAAATTGCTAACTCTGCCAATTTACAAGGTACCTCCATCGACCAGGTTACTAATTTCGAGGTGAAGGTGAGAATCTTAAAGTCCACCTATGCCTCTTTGATGAAAGATTCTACCATGAGTCCTTTTCGTCCTGGTATGACCGCCTCTTTAGATATTCTTACCGATCGTAAGCAGGGAGTACTGGCGGTACCCATTCAAGCGGTAACTACCAGAGCGGACACTTCGGATGTTCCAGAATACAAGCGAAAGAAGGAGACAGATGTAGATGATGATGAAATCTTCGAAATTGTATTCGTGAATAATGGAGGTGAAGCTGAATTACGGGTGGTGGAAACCGGAATTCAGGATGATGAAAATATTGTGATATTATCTGGGCTACAAGAAGGAGAGGAGATTATTACTGGTCCTTGGTCGGCAGTTTCTAAAACGCTAAGACCTAATTCTAAAATCCGAGCTAAGGAAGATCAACCTGAAGAGGAATAAGTCTTGATACTAGCATTAGAAACCTCCACAAAAAACTGTTCTGTGGCCTTGATAGAAGGAGCAGAAATAAAGGCTTTAAAAGAGGCACATTCCGATCAATACATCCACTCCGAGAAATTGCATCTTTTTATTGAAGAGGCTCTGAATCAAGCAGGGTGTAAGCCATCCGATTTGGAGGCCATTGCCGTTGGTGCGGGCCCTGGTTCTTATACCGGACTACGCATTGGTGTAACATCAGCGAAAGCACTAGCCTACAGTTTACAAATACCGCTAATAGGTGCGCGTGGACCAGAGCTGCTCGTGGCAGAGGCCATAAAGCAATTTGAGTTTCCTGAGCAGGCGATTTTGCATCCAATGATTGATGCACGTCGTATGGAAGTTTATACCGCTGATTATAATGTTCTTGCCATTCCATCTAGAGAAATTGAGGCTCGTATAATTGATGAAGACTCTTATAGCGAGCCCGGAGAGCATTTTTTCTTTGGTGATGGAGCGCCTAAGTTTAAATCGGTTTTAAATGGCCCACAGCATCATTTTTTGGATTTGGAATTACCTTCGGCGGCCCATTTCTGCCATCTGCTAAACGCTAAAATGACGAATAAAGAATTTGAGGATGTGGCCTACTTTGAGCCTTTCTACCTCAAGGAGTTTCAGGCGATAAAGCCTAAAAGCGTATTTTAGGAAAAGATGTTTAGCGACTTAAGTTTTAATATTTTCTCTTTAAGTCTGATTACTTCGGGTGGCTTTGCATTTATACTGGCCGCTTGGATTATGCGGAAGCGCCGGCAAACCTTTAATTGGTTTAGTGTAATGCTTCTTGCCTCAGCTTGGTGGGCAGTAGCTTATGGCTTCGAGCTATCCACAAGCAGCATGGATCAAATGCTGATGTGGATTAAGGTGGAATACCTCGGGATTGCCTGCTTGCCTTCGCTTTGGCTGATTTTCTGCTACAGCTTTATTGGTCGCGATAATAGTCTGAATAACCTCACCTTTATTAGCCTTTTTGCTTATTCGGCAGTTACCTATTTACTAATGCTCACTAATGAGCAGCACCATTTATTTTATCAAAGTACTTCAATCGACAAAAGCGGTCCATTTCCACTTTTGGCAATTGAGCCCGGACCTTGGTATCGACTGCATACCGTGGTTTTTTACAGTTTAGTGGTGGCAGGTTATTGGGCGCTGATCTCTCATTTACGACATACCAAGCCAGTTTTTAAGGCCCAAAGTCGACTGCTTATCATCGGGACATTAATCCCCTTGGCGGTAAATTTCGGATACATATTTTTAGATTTCCGCCCCTATGGACATATCGATTTAACACCCTTTGCTTTCTTACTTACCTCCTTTATAATTGCGGTGGGCCTAATGCGATTTGGACTTTTTGATATTAGTCCATTAGCTCGCTCTAAGGTTATTCAGGAGCTAGGTGATGGGGTTGCCGTATTAGATGCCCGAGGTCGCTTAATTGATTTTAATCCCGCTTTTGAAGATATCGTTCAACATGATGGCGAGCTCTTTGGCTATAGTTTGCAAGAGTTATTACCTCATGGAAAAGTGGAGGAAGAGTTCCCGATTTTAAAGGAAGAGGGAATTAAAGACTACCACATGAACTTGAAAGATGGTCGAGTTTTCGAAGTAACGGCCAATGGTATGTTCGAAAAAACTGGATTGTTTAATGGTAGTGCGGTACTCTTTAAAAATGTTAGCCAGCGTGTAGAAAGTCAAAGAAGCTTGGAGGAGAAGAACGATCAATTGGAAAAGTTGAATGCTTTAAAAGATCGATTGTTTTCCATTATAGCCCATGATTTACGGGGCCCGCTTTTAAATCTACGTGAAACTCTAAAATTGGTTAACTCTGATGCGCTAAACGATGAGGAGCGCAACCAAGTGATGAAGCTCCTTACTGGCGAAGTAGATCAAAGTGTGGGGCTCATGCAAAATCTATTAGATTGGGCTCAGAGTCAGCAACAAGGAGAAAGATTGGAATTAAGCTTATTCGACGCGGAGGATGTTTTTCTAGAGGCCATAGAACCCTTGAAGGCATCTATGAAAAAGAAGCGTCAAGAATTAGTAGTTAATTTTAAAGATGCAACTTCGGTGTATGCCGATTGGGACCGGATAAAAATCGTTTTGCGTAACCTGGTCAACAACGCTGTGAAGTTTACTTCAGAAGATGGTAAAATTCATTTGTGGATTGAGGCAGTTGGCGATAAAGTGTGGTTTTGTATACAAGATAATGGGGTTGGGTTAAGTGAGGAGCAAATGAAGAAGCTTAGGGAAAATGCTCCCTTAGAAAGTACCTATGGAACTCTAAATGAAAAGGGATCAGGTATAGGTCTTATGCTGATTAGAGATTTTTTAAAGCAACATGGATCCCGCTTGGAAATTGAAAGTGAAATGGGATTTGGATCAACCTTTAGTTTTGGCCTACCAAGAATTCCCAATGAGAGTCACCCTTCTGACCCAGATCTTTATAAATACCAATAATCGCTGCCGGGTTTTAAGTGTCGACTGAGCAGAAAGGCTTCTAAATCTTTCCGCTCGGCAGGGTTGGGGTAAACGCCAATTAAGACTTTTATTCCTGACCGACTTTCTAATTTTCGGTAATCTTCAATTGGAAAACCGAGGATACCTTCTGGGAATCGATGGGGCTCTAAATCCATCCAGCGAAAGCGAATTCCTTTTTTCTTAAGTAAAGCTGCAGTAATGCGTGCTTTTCTGCCAGAACCCCACAGCACCAATTCTTCAAAGCTTTCTAGTTCAATAAATCGTTGGAGCTTTAAGGTGAAGAAGGACTCTTGTTGATAATGGGCTGAATTTCGAGAAGTGCGATTAGGATGTTCTCGCCATAAAAGGGTAGTAGAACTTAGGCAATGAACCTCAAAATTATGCTGATAGCAGCGGAAGCACCAATCGTAATCTTCGGGGTACTCTAAATTATTGAAACCACCAATATTTAGCAATTCCTCTCGTCGCATCAGCCAATTAGGCGAAGCTATTACACACTCACGGTAGATGTCGGTCCAGGTTTGCCCATTTAAGTTTAGCTCATTTAGCCAATCTTGATATTTAGCATAACCTGTGGAAATGGGTCGATCAGAAAAATACTGCACTAAACCCGTAACAATGGTTTTGGCGGATGAACCTTCCAGGAGGTTTAGCATTAAACGCAAGCGATCGGGAGGTAAAAGGTCGTCGGCATCAAAACGACCAACATATTCTCCCTTTGCTTTACGCAGGCCTAATACTAGGGCAGGGATAATACCTTTTTCTTTATTGATGAAAAGTCGAATTCTGCTATCATCTGCTGCTAGCTCTTCCACTACCGAACGGCTATGGTCACTAGATTGATCGTCCACTGCAATTAATTCCCAGTCGCTAAAATCTTGATCCATAAGGGATAGAATCGCCTCCCGAATGAAATCCCCGGCCTGGAAAAAGGGCATGATTAAGGAGATTTTAGGCATGGAATTATAGTCTTTGCATAACCCGAGGAAATAGGCTTGGTGTGAACAGGAATAATCTGAGCACCAGAGGGGCTTTTTTAATTTAGCCTTAAAAATATCCAGATTTACGGGATTTTAAATCATTTTACCGAATTTCATAGGCATGAATATCAAAGCATTAATTCTGTTTTTGGGTTTAGCACTAATCTTGGGTTCTTGTCGCTCCTCGGCTAGTTTATTTAGCATGGGTAAGGTTCAGTATAGCCCAAACAGTAAAGAAGTTTGCGAACTGCCGATTCGTATCGATCGAAACCTGTTTTTTGTAGATGTGGAAATAGAAGGGGAAACCTATAATTTCCTTTTCGACTCTGGAGCGCCGATGGTAATTTCCCAGGAGTTGGCCGAAAAGTATCAATGCAAGGTTTTAAGGACTAGTAATATCCGCGATTCCCAAAATCAGGTTCGTAAGCAGGATTATGTTTTGCTTCCCGATTTACAAATTGGCGATCGTGTTTTTAGCGGTTTAGCGGGCTTATCCAGCGACCTCAAAGCATCAGCAATTTTAAACTGCTTAAACCTTGATGGAATTATTGGTGCTAATGCAATGGCCATGCAATATTGGGATTTCTCGGTAGCCGATTCCATTATGCGAATCAGTAAAACCAAGGCACACTGGCCGGAAGGAAAGAAATACGTTTTTCATTTTGCCATGAAAAGTACCCGTACACCATTAATTAAGCTAAAGGTTAACAATACTGATGTTTCGGGGATTACCTTCGATACAGGCTCTAGCGGTATTCTTTCATTTAATAAAAAAATGAGTAGCAGCTTTAAGGCTGAAGAGGCCCATTTTTCAGCCTATGGTTATTTAAGTGGAGGACTATTTGGCAGCGCTTTAGATACCGCTCATGAGTTTATGATGACCTTCAATTTTCCGGATACCAATTTGCGTATTCCCATAGAACAGGAAATGAATAAGAAAGGTAAATTACTGGGTATGGGCTTTTTAAGAGACTACCACGTTTTTTTCGATTATCCTCAAAAGGAGATCTTACTCTTGCCAAAATCGGCCGGTGCTCGAAGACCAAGTTTTCCATTTGCTCCAATTTATGAAAAGGAGCAAATAATTATTGGGATGGTAAATACGCTCATGCCCGATTCACTTAGTCATTTGCAGGTGGGAGATACCATAAGCGCAGTTAATGGTAGAGCTTTATCTAATTCGCCAGCAGTGGCTGATTATTGTTCTATTATTCAGGATATGCGCGGTTCAGAAGTGGAAATCACCATAAAGGGAAAGGGAATTTATACTTTCCGTCGTAAAGCAATTCCACGACCAGACTAGCCCCTGAAATCCCTTTGAAAATCCTGAACCGAATTATAAGGAAGTTGACAACTACCCTGCTGACAGGGGTATATTAATGTCTTTCCTTCTTGAAGCCTTCCCGCAAAAACGGCAAGCTCCGACGCTACTGAGCTGTGAAAATAAAATTCCAAGGGACTAAACTTCAAGTCCAGTTCCTTTTGAAATTCTTCAGCCTCTGCTCCAATAATGGCTATTTCATAATAGTTGTTGGCTTCATATAATGCTAATCGAGCCCAGTTTGCAAAGCTCTCTCCATAATCGATTACTTGCTTTTTAAGATGCGCAAGGTTTTGCTTCGCTTGCTCTAGCCAGGCACTTTTCCCGTAAATTAAGCCGAGCTTATATAAATTATGCGCCATTACGGAGTTGGCCGAAGCCATCACATTATCTTGGGTTTCCATTCCTTTACTTATTAGGGCTTCACTATTTTTTGCCCGGGTAAGAAATAGGCCGCTCTCCCGATCTTCAAAGTGCTTTAACACATAGCTTAACCAAAGCTGGGCTTGATGGAGATAGTTCTCATCAGCGCTAAGCTGCCAAAGATTTATAAAGGCTTCAATGCAAAAAGCATAATCTTCTAGTAGGCCATCAATATGACTTTCGCCTTTTTGCCAAGCGTGCATTAGCATGCCATCTTCTTTTTGCTGGCTGCTCAAAATCCAGGCGGCAGTAGACTTGGCTTTATTTAAAAACTTATCATCAGGAAAGGCTCTGTAGGCATCACAAGCAGCAGTTATCATCAGGGCATTCCAGCTGCAAAGAGCCTTGTCGTCTAATCCAGGTTTTATACGCTCTTTCCGCTTTTCGAGTAAAAGCTTTTGCCAGGTCTTTACTTTCGATTTTAAATCGCTTAAAGCGAAATTGAAACCTTGGGCAATATCTTCATCCTTAGCCCGACGTAATAGAATGTAGTTCTCATTTTCCCAATAGCCATCTTCATTAATGCTATAATAGGCTGCAAAAATTGGCCACTCGGTATTGGGGATTAAGCTTTGAAGTTCTTCTTTTTTCCAGATGTAGTATTTTCCTTCTTCACCTTCGCTATCGGCATCTAAGGCAGAGTACCAGGCACCACTGGGGTCTAGCATCTCTCTTTCCAAAAACTGCCAACTTTGTTGCAGGGTTTCTTCGTATAAAGGCTTTTTAAAATGTCGATAGGCTTTCGAGTAAAGGCTAATCAGCTGGGCATTATCATAAAGCATTTTTTCAAAATGGGGAACTTTCCAAAGGGCATCCACCGAATAGCGTGCAAAGCCACCACCAATTTGATCGTAAATACCACCCATGGCCATTTTATCTAAACTAAGCTCTACCTGAGTTAGAGCTTCGGAATTATTCTGAGCCAAACCGTATTCCAATAAGAAGTTTAGGTTTACCGGCATAGGGAATTTAGGAGCTCTTTTCGGACCTCCTTCCAAATTGTCGAAACTCTTCGACCATTCCTGTACTAATTCATCGAGCTCCTTTGGCTCAATTTGTAAAGGAGAGCGATTTAGCTTTACCAGCATACTCTGTTGGATTCCTTGGGTTAATTGCTCGCCATAGTTCCGAACCTGATCTTTATCCTCGCGGTACATTTCGGCCAATTGTTGTAAAACCTCCAGCCACTTGTTAAGTGGAACATAAGTAGCTCCCCAAACTGGTTTTCCATCAGGTAAACAAACCACATTGAGGGGCCAGCCACCTTGGCCTTTCATTAATTGCAAGGCTCGCATGTAAATCTCATCGATATCTGGTCTTTCCTCACGATCCACCTTTATTGGGATGAAATGGGCGTTCATTACCTCCGCAGCTTCATTTTTCTCAAAAACTTCTGCCTCCATTACATGGCACCAATGACAAGCGCTGTATCCAATACTTACAATTAAAAGTCGATCAAGCTCCACAGCTTTCTCTAAAAGCTCCGGACTCCAAGTTTGCCAGTTAACCGGATTATTTGCATGTTGCTGTAAATAAGGACTTTTAGAGCTGGATAGCTCGTTTTTATAGATGTTCATCTAGATGCTATTTTCGCGCTCAATTTACAGGACAATTAATGGATTGCATTGTTCACCTTCGGTAAAGCGCTTACTTAACTTGGAGGTAACATTAGAATTCAATTTTTGCACAAAATCATTTCACCCGGAAATACTTCATGGATATCTATTTCATTCTAGTAATCGCCCTATTAATTCTTGCTGTTGGTGACTTGGTAGTGGGTGTAAGCAATGATGCTGTGAACTTCCTTACTTCGGCTATTGGCTCTCGGGTGGCAAGTCAGCGCACAATTTTAATTATCGCAGCCGCTGGCGTTTTTGCGGGCGCGGCCTTTTCTAGTGGAATGATGGAGGTTGCTCGAAAGGGAATCTTTAATCCAAGCTTTTTTAGTTACGCCGATGTAATGGTGGTTTTTATGGCAGTAATGATTACTGATATCATTCTGCTGGATGCTTTCAATAGCTTTGGAATGCCAACTAGCACCACAGTTTCGATAGTATTTGAATTGCTCGGTGCCAGTGTTATGGTAGGCTGGTTAATGCTTCGCGATGGTCAGCACGCTGATATGAATCTCTTAGATGTAATAAATACTTCTAAAGCCAGTCAAATTATAGCCGGTATATTTCTGTCCATTGGCGTAGCCTTTTCTGTGGGGGCATTATCGCAATGGGTTTCTCGTTTGTGGTTTACCTTTAATATTCGTCGGGGAGTGAATAAGTACGGGGCCCTTTTTGCGGGGATTTGTATGACAATCATTATCTACTTCCTACTCATTAAAGGAATAAAAGGGGCCAATTTCGGGAAAGACGTAAATGCCTTTTTTAAGGAGCAAGCGATGATGATTGTAGCGGCCTCCTTTATAGGTAGTACCTTAATTCTTTGGCTGTTGCAAAAAACACTTTCGGTAAATCCATTAAAGGTGGTGGTTTTAACGGGTACCTTTTCCCTAGCTATGGCTTTCGCCGGAAACGATTTAGTGAACTTTATCGGTG
>CATMQD010000009.1 GCA_950073045.1 uncultured Flavobacteriales bacterium
CTTGAGCAATGATCGAGCTTTATTGGCTCAATTGATAGACCAAGGCAATACACCACAGTTGGAGGCCCAAATACTATTCGCAAGCAATCAATTGGAATACCAAAAGCTCTATATCGATTTAATAAATATGGCGCCATTTGTGTCAACAGATAATCTGTTACAATTAATTCAAATCGATGATTATCCAGAGTTAGCTTTACGCAATGTCTTATTGGCGAATCCTCATGCTATTCGAGAAGGGGAGGTTTGGGAAGCAATAATAAACCGCAGCCCAGTATTAAGTCAACAAACTATAGATGACCTTGAAACAGGAAAACAGAGCATTACCGCAAGAGATGTTTTAGATCAACAAATTGCAGGTAATCAAGTTTTAAGTGAAAGGCTTAGTGGCCAGTTTCTACGCTATTATGCTGAGCATTCAGATACCAATGCCTTTGATGCAATAGCAATTATAAAACAACATCTCCAAAACAGAGATGAGTTGCATTATAAGTATGCTCTAATCGACCTACATTTATCTCTTAATGAGTGGGCTTTAGCAAGACAGGAGCTGGAGGCCATCCCTCAGCAATGCGTAATGGGTGAGCAAGAAGAAATTGATTTTCAGAGCATTCAGTCCTACTACAATTTGTTCTTAGACGGTAATTTAGTTGAAAGCCAATTGGAAGGAGATGCTTTAGAAACCATACAGGAACTAGAAGCAACTGGTAGCGGTTATGCAGTTGGGAAAGCAAGAGCCCTGCTTAAGTTAAATGGCTACAATGTTTCTTATGTGGAGCCAATTATCGATCAAAATGGGCTTTTGCTTAATAAACGGGAAATGAATTTAGAACGTCCAGCGTTTCCTGTTCAAAGCTTTAGCCTCTTTCCCAACCCCGCTCGAGATAGAGTGGCCCTGCAATGGGAAGCCCCTTCCGAAGCTTTGTTTGAAGATGGTCTTAAAGTGCAAATCCGCAATAGCAGTGGCCAATTGGTTTTAGAGGAAAGCATCAGTGATCCTGCCCTTAATAGCCATTTGATAAGCATAGAAAACTGGAAGCCTGGTCTTTATCTAGTGCAAGTCCTTCAAGGTGAAGAAGCTATTTACCAAGAGAAATTGATAAAACAACCTTAAATAAATGAGGGGGAGCCGGTTTTTACCGGCTCCCTTTTTAGACTTTATTCTGTAAAGAGCTCTATTAAAGTCCCTAAAGGTCATTTTCAAATTGAGAGGGGTGCTTTTTGCGGAAAGCTAATACTTGATCGCGAATAGAGTTTTCCTTGAAGGCAGCAGAGCCTTGCCTCTAAGGCGCCAAGCCTTATTCTCTAGTTTTAAACAATGCATAATCAAGAAAGTGCTATGCGTCCTTTTTTTTCTAATTTTTAGATGGTCGAATTTAGGGGAGGC
The DNA here is from genome assembly GCA_950073045.1 of uncultured Flavobacteriales bacterium. Taxonomy (GTDB): domain Bacteria; phylum Bacteroidota; class Bacteroidia; order Flavobacteriales; family Schleiferiaceae; genus Croceimicrobium. The sequence continues at coordinate 1,388 of CATMQD010000009.1, forward strand.
TTGCAATCAGGTGCAGTCAAAGAATAGTTTCCCAGAAAGGAAAATGAAAAGGCCAGTGAGCTAAAGCGCCCCAATTCCGCTTGGTATTAGTTTTTCCATCTGGCTCAGCTTTGCTCTGTTTCACTTTTAAAAAATTCATACAAACGATGTCTACCGCAACGGGGGGCGACCTTGTTCATGGCCATGGCCGTCAGAAAAAACTCAATAGGGCCGTAGGTTTTAGAGGAAGTGAAGGTACGCAGTAGGCTGATGCTTAGTCGCCTGGTCCAGTCGGGAAGGTGGATGATTTTGACATCTTTGTACCAAGTGTCAAGGGCAAGGGCGGCAATTTCATTCTGCGTTAAAATATCGGGTCCGCCAAGGTTTATTTCCCTTTCTGTTGAGTGGATGGTATCAACTACAACTTCGGCTACATCTGCACCATGGATAGGGTTGAGGCGATACTGGCCGGAGCCAAAAAGGTATACCCGTCCTCGTTTCGCCATTTTCAAAAAATCAAGCATATCAGAAAAAAATCCATTTGGCCGCATCACCGTGTAATCAAGCCCCGACTTTTTTAATTCGTCCACAAAGGCCTCTTTGGCCTGGAAGATCTTCAGCTGGCGCATCTTATCTCCATTAAAGGCCGAGATGTAGATAAACTTCTTTACCCCAGCTTTCTGAGCTTCGCGCAGAAGATTCAAATTCGCTTGATAATCCACATCCATATAGCTAAGGCCGTTCTTTTGACCAGTAATGCCAACCGTGCTGATCACCACATCCATGCCTGCGCAAATACCTCCTAGTGTTTCAGCTTGTGTCACTTCTGCTTTCATAACCTGATCAGTTTCTAAAGCTATTAATTTCTGAGGACTGCTGGCGATGGCTTTATAGGCGATATTCTGTTCGGCTAATTCCTTAATAATGTATCCGCCCAGGTAGCCTGTAGCTCCTGCGACTAAGACATGCATATTTTTGAGTTCCGCCTTCATATTTGCTTTTAATTATGTTTCAGGTCATTCCAAAATGACAAGGCAAAAGTGCATAGGGAAGGGAGGCCAATCGTTCGTGATTATGATTTGGGACTTTTTAGGCTATGAAAGCTTATTAGAAGAGGGGCGCCTTAAAAAGTGATTTTCCCAACTAGCATATCATGGCATTAAGCCTTGCTCGGCTTGGCTCCGCGCAAGCTGCCTGCGAGGTATTTCCAAAGCATTTAGGGACTATTTAAAGGAATTTGCACCTATTCTATTTCCGACTTAGCGGAAGAAGTGGCTTTGCGCGATATTTTCAGCATGAAAAATAGCGTGATCCCGAACAGCACTACTACAATAATGGATAGTACAGGATAGTTCAGCATTATGCCATCTGCATTTTGAATAACAATCCAGCCTGCAGCAGAAGCTGCCAAACCAGCGCAAATTAGTTGAAGTGCTGAGTCGAAAGTCATAAAAGAACCTCGATCGGTGCTTTTGGGGATTTCTAAGCCAAGCGCTCCTGAGCAAATCATACGTGCGGCCATACCCGCAAAAAGAAGGGTATTGCATGCCACCACCCAAATAAATCCCGCCTCATGTAGCTGAGAAATTGTTATAACCATTATTGCGGCAAGCCCTGTCCCAAAGGCAAACACCTTATAATGACTGGTTTTATCTGCAAGTTTTCCTAGCAATGGGCTTAGTACTATTGTGGCAATCCCCGAAGCACCAAAAACCATGGCCAGTTGATCTTCAGATATCAATTGGTTTTTTACGTAAAACACCGAGGCAAAGGTCATAAAGAGTACATCGGCAGCAACGATAGTGAGGTTATTGGCGAACACCAACCAGTAAGAAGAGGTATTGATTATAGCCTTGATTTTTGAAGTCATTTTTTCCTGTTCCCCAAGATGACTGGTTAAAGGCTTTATTATAAAAAGAGAAAGGCCATAAAACAGCAAACCTGCTGAAAAGGTTAAAAAATAAGCCGTTTGCCACTGAAAGCGGGAAGCAATAAAAATAGCGGCCGGAAGGCCTAAAACCTGACAAAGTGCGAAAGCTACATGAAGGGAACCCATAGCCCTTCCTCGCTGTTGCAGAACGAATATTTCACTAACCATTGCATAACAAATGGCCGCAATTAAACCACCAAAAACACCGGCAAAAACCCTGGCGGCTATCAGCATCCAAAAGCCTTGCGCTAATGCTGAAAAGAGAATGCCCACTAAAAATCCCGTATAGATAAACATTAAGAGCTTTTTGCGCTCAAAACGATCAGCAAAGGCGCTGAAGATTAATGCAGAAGCTCCTGCACTAATGGAGTAGGTTGAAACTACATAGCCAAATTCCTTGGTGCTTAGATCTAGTGCTGGCATTACCATAGCACTGATGGCTGGCAAAAGCATAAAATCAAGTACTACTGTAAACAGCAGTCCTGCAATACATATTAGCAATACTATTTGATAGGAACTGAATTTTTGGCTTTCTGCCGTTGAGCTTTTCATGGGCTTGGGATTCATCGTAAAAAGTTAGCCGGAAAGTGCTTTTCAGGTAGTGTACTTTTAATAGATGTAAATTCTGACTTGAGCTGAAAAAGAGCCCAGAGGGTAAAGAGGACCTCTCCTAAAAAGGTATAGTCTGATACCAATATCTTTTGATCCCAGAGCAGATAAAACACGCTGTCGATCAAATAACCTAAACCAGAAATTATAAGCAAAAGGCCAATGAGCTTTACCCATCTTGATTGGAAAAGAAGAGCACAACCCACAGGCAGCAGCCATAGGCCCCAAAATAGGGTGGCTATGTAAACTCCTGCTTGGTAAAGATTTAAACGAAGGGCAGTCATTTCGAGATTTACAGAGTTTTGTGAAATATGCAAAATGGAGAAACTATTGAGCTCATTGGCCAAGGAAACTATGGCACCGGTCAATAAAAGAAGTGCTGCACTTACAGCCAGTGTGGATGAGAACTTCCTTAACCAACGGTAGGTGAAAATGGCCAGAAAAAGACTGGAGGCATTCATAAATACCGTTGCCAATATACCGTAACGTAATAGCTGAGAATTGGCACTAACTTCGGCAACAGTGTTAAGGGCACTATTATAATCGTAGAGTTTTGAAGGAACATAGCCCATTCCGAAGAATCCAAAAACAAAGAGAAGCAAAAAGCTTATCCCCATTAGTTTAGCATAGTTGAAATATAGTTTCATCTCTTAATCTTTATTCTCCGCAAAACTGCCTCAAGGAGGTGGGTGGATCGTCCAGCATTACAATTCAGGACTTTATTTTCGCTTATGAGATCATAGATTTGAGCACAATAAGGGCCTTTAATCCTCTCGTGATTTTAGCCATGCCCTTGGGGTAAGGCCGGTTGAGCGTTTAAAAAAATCGTTGAAAACTGTTTTGGAGTTAAAGCCACTGTCATAAGCTAAGCCCAAAAGTGTTATGTTGCTGTTTTCAGGATCAAGCGCTTTTCGCTGAAAAGCACTCAAACGCCAACTGTTTATGTATTCATTAAAATTTTGACCAAGATTTTCATTGATTAACCAGGACAGTTTGTTGGGGTGAATTTGTAGCGATTGTGCCAGATCTCTCAGGGAAAGTGAAGGGTTGAGATAGGTCTCATCTTCATCCATAAGTTGCTTTAATTGCTCAAGCGTGGCCAGCGTTTCGGGATCTGGACTACTGACTTTTTTATCTTCACCTAAAACTGGAAGAACTCTTTCTTTTATAGTTTGCTTATCCTTTTCACCTTCTGCTAAATTCATCCTTACCAGCATTTGCTGAAAACGTTCATCATCGCGAATACCGTCCCAAATCCAATAATTCTTGAGGGTAACCATCATTATAGATTTCGCTTTATATCCTTCTTCCAGCTTCGCAAAGGCTTTATCTTTAAGGCCCATCATGGTATAGAGCAGCGCAGGGTCCATGGGGTCCATAAAATCTTGACTTTCGACACTTTGTATAACTTCTTTTTCTTTCCCTAGTAGTACTTTTAAAATGAGATGAGAAAAGTGCGTCCACGGATTATCTTCGCTTAATTCGAAGGCTTTTTGGGAGGCTAGCTTGGCTTCCTCAAACTTCTTTAGAAATCCAAGTGATATGCTCTTCCAGTGATAAGACTCGCTGTCAGAAGGCTCGAGCTCAATAGCTTTATCAAAGGCATCAACAGATGCTTCAAAGCGGGCTGCAAAATAATAGCTGAGGCCAAGTTGCCAATGGCTTTTATAGTGGAGCGGGTCGCTTTCCAATATCTTTTTAGAAATGTCTATGGCTTTATCTGCATCATTTTCAAGAAAGATGTAATAATAGGTAATGAAGTCATTTTGATTAGGTAAGCCATAACGCACTGCCTTTTGATAGGACTCTAAAGCCGCGTCCCAATTCCAATCATAATACAAGTGGATAAAGGCGAGGACTTTATGCGCGCGTGGGTCGTATTGATTAAGTCCTAAAGCCGTGTAGGCATGGGCGCGAGCCTGCTCGTGCGCATCGATAGTGGAAATTATGCCAAAAGCGGAGTGGTGAATTAATGTTTCGCCCAAATAGGCATAGGCCTCTGCATAGTCAGGCGCCAATTCGATAGCCTTTTTAAAATAATCCAGTGCTTTTAGGGCGCCTTCAAAATCTCTTCTAAAAAAGTAGATTCCCTTTAAAAGTAATTGGTAAGCCTCGGTGTTTTGGGTGTAATTATTACTGGTAAAATTGACTTCTAACTTAAGTTGCAAACCCGCCAATACACAATTAGCTATATCATCCTGAATAGCAAAAATGTCATCCAGCTCACGATCGTATTTTTCTGACCATATCCGATATCCGTTTTCGGTGGTAACCAATTGCACACTAATGCGCACTTTATTAGCGGCCTTCCTCAGGCTTCCTTCCAAAAGTAGGTTTACCCCAAGTTTATTTCCTATTTCACGCGCATCCAGATCCTTACCCTTAAGGGAAAAGACACTTGTACGCGCAATTACTTTCAAACCCTTGATTCGGCTTAAGGCATTGATGATTTCTTCAGTAATTCCATCACTAAAATATTCATCCTCTGGATTGGAGCTTAGATTTAAAAATGGAAGTACGGCAATGGAGCGTTCCGGAATTTCGGACTTCATTGATTTTTTTGGTTGGTGCAACGGCGCTTTAAGGAGTAAATATAGATGTAAAATCCATATTAGACAGAAGAGGCTTAAACCAAAAAAAACATAAGTCAGGAAAGCCCAACTTATGTTTTTGAAAATTTCAAATGCTGCTTGTTTAGCGCTATTTACTCCATCACTAAGGCATGTTGTGGGCTTCCAAAGGAGCTGGCCTGAAACCATCCTAGACCACCTTGAATATTAGAAGGCACATTGGCGGGTGTCCGGCCAAAAAGACCACCCTGCATGGGTGTCTCCGATAGGGCGCTTAAATACGCATAAGTTTCTTCGCTAATGCGGATAAACTGCACGCTTAGCACATCACCCGTTTGCAGCTTTTCTTCCTCATCCAATTCATCTGCCCAGAAGGCAATCCTAAGCTCCAGCTCATCATTTTGATCATATAAACGATCTTCAAAAACTATTATATCAGAGGCGGTGCCCATCCTTTTTATTCCGTTCACATAAACCTCCGCCTGGTAATAGCTGTCTTCCTTCTGGTATTTGTCGATGGTAGCCATTAGATGTTGGCCAGCTTCAAGGTAAGGGTGGCTAAGGTCTGCATTTATCACACTTACATTTTTTGCGAAAACAGTATCGCGCATAAGTGCTTGGGCTGAAATGCTTCCCTCATCATATTGCACATCCAGCGTATAGGTTTCACCAACTTCGCCTACAAAACCAGCTGGAGGAAGGTACATTTCTGGATTCTCTGCTAGTGTGAAAAGCGTAAGATTTCCTTTACTATCTCTCACACTAACTTGAGCGTCATTTACAAATTCAGGACTCTCAGAAGCCAAGTAGCCCTTGGTATAAGCCAGTTTCACAAAACTTCCCCCACTTTGGTTTGATATGATACCTTCTACGGCAATTTTGCTTTCGGGTTCCTTGAGCTTTAAATCTACCACCTTGGTGCAGGAACTAAGAATAGCAATTATGAAAGTCATTAAAAGTATGGATGGATTTTTCATGGATTTAAAATTTAATATTTAGGGTAAAGGCGGGTACGATGCTTCCTATCAATGCGGTTTGTACCGCTTCGGTTTGTTTGGGATTGTCAGCATTTTGGCGCACTTGAATGCTGAAAGGGTTCTGACGAGCATATAGGTTGTAGATGGAGAAGTTATAGCTGTAGTCCCACTTGCGGCCTGGCTTCTTCTTGCCATCTAAGGTTAAGGACAAGTCCAGTCGGTGAGAGTCGGGAAGTCGGTAACCATTTTTTTCATCGTAAACCGGAACCACCACCCCGTTAAATTCATAAGAAGAAGTAGGCAGGCTTATTGGTGCTCCAGTAGAATAGGTCCAGGCTGCGGCCAATTGTAAGCGGGGCTTTAGCTGGTATGATGAAACAATATTGATAGCATGCGGGCGATCTTGATAGGGTAGATAAGATTTGCCATTATTTATTCCTGCTATAGTACGCTCCGTGCGTGAAAGGGTATAGCTGATCCAACCGGTCAGTTTTCCGTCCGTTTTCTTTAGCATCAATTCCAATCCGTAAGCCTGGCCAAACCCCGAAAGGACTTCGTTTTCCAAATGTTTATTGAGAATGAGATTTGCATTGTCTTTGAAGTCTATTTGATTTTGCATGTACTTGTAGTAAACTTCAGCAGAAGCTTCATAGCTATTGTTATGAAAGTTTTGGAAGTAGCCTAGGGCGATTTGATCCGCAATTTGAGGCTTAATATCTAGCGGTGGTCCGGTGGTAGAGTTAGAAGCCAGTTGCAAATATTGCATCATTCGGTTGTATGACATTTTAATGGAACTGGAAGTGCCCAACATATGACGCATGCTTAGCCTTGGTTCAAAGCCCCCTTGCGTACCGTGAAATTCATTAGCATTATAATCTGTACTCGAATATGGTTCATCGGCGCCATTTTCATACTGGTTTACTCTGCCACCAATATTCTGAAACATTGAGAATCGAATACCCGCGTCAATTGTAAATTCATCGTTCACTTTGAGGGTAGAGCTCAGATAGGCCGCTGTTTCAAGGGCTCGCTGTGTTTCTAATTCAAAAGAGACATCAGATTCTGGGCCGCTAATGTTGATGGCTCCAGGGTTTATGTTGTAATAGGTAGAAGCAGCCCCCATCTTAAAGCTTAATTTTGAGCTCGACAAATAGGTGAAATCAGCTTTTAAGGTTTCATTATTGATTCGGGCTTTCCATTCAAGCTGAGAATTTCCTGTAGAATTCACTCCTAAAGTGTAGTTGTAGTCGCTGTAGAGCGCAGAAACATCAGCAAATAACTTTTTCGAAAAGGCGTGTTTCCAATTGGCAGTGGCGGTGCGGTTGCCCCAGTTCCAACTCAGTTGCTCCTTGTTTTTTAAAACGTCATCTCCGTAATATCCCGAAAAGGTGAGAACATCTTTTTCGCCCAGCCTGAAATTCAATCTTCCATTGAGATCGTAGAAATACATCACACTGTTTTTCAAATCTTCCCTCGAACTCATGCGGGTAAACACATCTGCGTAAGTTCTGCGTCCTGCCAACAAAAACGAGCTTTGCCCTTTTTTAATTGGGCCTTCCAAACTCAATCTGCTGGCTATAAGTCCTAAGCCAGCATTGCCAGTAAATTCTTCAGTATTGCCATTTTTCTGTCTGATGTCTAAAAGTGAAGCCGACCTTCCACCGTATTGAGCTGGAACCCCACCTTTATAAAGCTCTACCTCCTTTATCACATCGGCATTGAAAACCGAAAAGAAGCCCATTAAATGGCTGGGGCTGTAAACTGTTGCACCATCCAGTAAAACCAGATTTTGGTCAGCCGAGCCCCCACGCACAAAATAACCCGTGGTTCCTTCGCCACCGGATTGTACCCCTGGCAGGGCCTGAATCGCTTTCAGTACATCAACTTCCCCCATAAAAGCGGGAATTTCTTTAATGGTTTTGAGGCTCAGTACTTCACTGCTCATCTTAAAATCCTCTACATGGGCTGCTTCAAGCTGGTCAGTTACCATAACTTCGGCAAGCTGGGTAGCAGAAGGGGTGAGGGTTATATTTTGCTTTTGCTTGCCAGCCACCCTAATTTCAATAGTTTTGGTTTCATAGCCAATAAAGCTAATCTGCAATTGGTGCTTACCTGTTGGTAAACTGATGGTATAAAACCCTTGGGCGTTTGTTGTTGCTCCTATCTGGAGCGCCGGAGCATATACCGTAGCTCCAATAAGGGTTTCGGAAGTGATTGCATCAGCGATATATCCACTGAGGGTGGCCTTTTCTTCGGCTTTGGCTATTAAGACCAATAGGGTCAAGATGACGGTTAGTACTTTTTTCATTGGATTGGTTTTGCTTGTTTTTAGGATTGTGAGTTTCGCAATCTTCACATTTACCGGGGCAAAGCTATTGGTAGGCCGAGCCCTGCAAGTCCCGTATCTCACTACTTAGGTTCGGGATTATAATTGAAGACCAAAATGCGTTGGCTACTGTGCTTTAAGGAAAGGCTGGATTTGAACTATTCGTTTCTTAAAGTTTATTCTAACCAAGCCTGTGGCCATTAAATCGTAGCCTATAAATCCATCTACATACATATCAAAGTCACTCAAGTGCTTAAGGTCAACCGCTACCGTGGTAACTTTTTTAAGGGTCACTCCCAAATCGATTTCGCCCAGTTCCCTGACTTCGATACCTGATGTGGAGCCGCCAGTGCTAAGTAGTTCCTGCTTGCTAAGAATGTTGGTTTGGATCTTATCCTTAAGTAAAGCGTATTTATCGAATAGCAGTATTTCAGAACCCGTATCGAAGGCTATGCGGTAGGAGCGATTGTTTATTTTGGCTTCCAATTCTATCAAATGACCCCTGTATCGAAAAGGTATTGTTATGAGGTCCTTATTCTCAGTTGCTACTTTGGCTTGCACTCTTAAACCATTTTTATCTGTTTTAAAAACGCGAAGAACCTTTCTCTGCAAATCAATTTCCACTTCTTCCCCCTGTAGGAGAGAAACACCCAATAAGCCCAGTATCTTGACCTTTCGCTTCTCTTCAATATGACTTAGGTCCATCACATCTGCCAGCTGTCTTTTAAAACCAAGATTTCCGAGTTTTAAGTTGCGCACGGAAATGACCCTAGCAGGGTGCAGTTGGCCGTTTACCCCGCTTACCTGTCGGTTTGGATCGACCCTACCATTTTTAAAGTATTGATCGTTTAAAACTAGACCTGGTGCTCCAGTATCAAAAATTAGGTAGCCATGTTCACCATTCACCTCAGCTTTCACTAAAATCAACTTGCCTGCTTTGTAAAGAGGAATAGAGTGAAAAGTGCTAGAATTATTTTCGGTGTTTGCCTCTGGCCAGGATACGGCACCTCGGTAAGCAGAACAGCTGCATAAAAGAATAAGGGTACTGAGGATTAAAGGGAATTTTAAACGGATTTTTAAGCTGGTGCTGATATTTGGTTTCTTTGCCATTGGTCTCATGGTAAAACTCTTTTGTGATTTGATGAGGCAAAAGTGACTGGAAACCAGGGTAAAGAAGTTCGGATTTCAAGGACTCAGGTTCGAGATTATATTTCTGAACATTTTTATATCGGATTAAAAAGATGCAGGGCAAAAAAAATCCGGCCCCAGCCGAAAGGTGAAAAGCTGATGAAAAACCTTTGAACAGGTTAAAAGAATGCCAAGTCTTTGTAAGGCGACTTAATCCTTTTCGCCTTTTTAGCTAAGCTTACTGCAAAACCCACTGAGGTCAAAACCATCGGGATAGCGATGATGGACTCAACTGGGTTCAAATGCTCCGAAATTAAAGGGAAGAAGAAGTATTCAAGCTTTTATCAAAAAGCCAGGGTTCAATGAAGAGAGAGATGATTGTACCAACAAATAAAGCATCTCTAAGGATGATTTTGCTTGTCTTATTCATCAACATCAAAAAAAATAGGGGTATCTAGAAATACACTTTCAGAAACGATACCCCATATTGAATTGAATGGCGAGCTTAAGACCGAATTCACGGAAAAGGGCATTTAAAGATTGACTTAGGGAGTGGTTTTCGGGGCTTTTTTGGTGGGTAAAAACTCCCAGGTTTACATTGGTTCCGATGTAAGCCCCTTTTAAAACATCGATTTGAAAGCCGTATCCCCGTTTAAATCTAGTTGTGAATATTGATGGCGATAATCGCTAACACATTCAATTGCCCTTTTGAGATTGTTGCTAAAATCTATACCCGATTCGCAAGTGCATGTTTAATTCAAATCCACTTTCGTCTTCTGAGTATCCGGCGCGCTCAGCAAAGGTGTAGCTATATCCTGCGCCAATGCCTGCTTCATAATTAAAATGGTCTCCGATATTCCTTCTAATTCCCCAGGTAGGTATAATGGCGAAGTCGCTTACCACCGGAGCATCGTCCGTATTGAACAGCGCCAACTCTGGATGATAACTCGTTTTTAAAGCAATAAAATTGCCGGAATTTCCATCAATCCTCTTTGAATTTTGGAGGCGTTTTTGGAGGTTGTAATAAAACCGAGGCTCAATAACAATAACCGGAGTAAGAATAAAGGGAGAGTCATAATTATCATAATAGGTGGTTTCCCAAATACCAAAGTCAAAACCAAGCTCTGTTCTTAGTGCAATGCTATTTGATAGTTTAACTTCATTATAGGCCCAAAGCCCTAGAACCCCGGCTTGCACTCCAAATGTTGATTTTTCTACACTGGCGTTTTGAGACTTGGCGATTAATGATAGTCCGCACAAAGTCAAGATGAATGCTACTTTTTTCATAGTTTTTTCTTTTAAGTTTTAATTTTTACAAAGCGTCTCCCGCTATTATCTTTTTTGCTTGGGAGAATAGGTTTTCCCTAGGCGGCCTTGTTAAGATTATGGGTCAAAAGTGAAGTGAATAGAATGGTGAGTCGTACGGAATTGTAATTCCGTTCTTATATAGAGCTATGTATCTCATTGGATTGGCTAAAGCATGATTAGATTTCAATCCTAGCTTAGCTCTCATCCCTTTGATTTTCTAAAAAATCTATTGAATGCCGTTTTCGAGCCAAAGGAGCCTTCCTAAGCCAGCGTTATTGAAATAGCTGATTTAGACTGAAATGATTTGAAGAGATCTTCGATATTTCACCGCGGTCTATTTTCAGAAATAGACCTTATACATGAGATTGGGAAATAGTCCAATCTGTGTAACATAGCCGATATTATGAGCTTCGCTTTCATCGTAATACTCCGATATTCTTCCTTCTGCAGCGGTGATATTGGAGATAGTAAAGTAAAGCTCCTGCGTTGTTTTTAGATTATTCCACTTGTAGCTCATGGAGAGATCAATCTGATACAGGTTGTCCAGGGACGATTCAAAGGCTTTGTTGTAGTCCCAATATAGATCATTGGCTGGATCCACATCTAGCTGGCCTTGATCATTTCTCCTAAGCGGTATTATCTTTCTTCCTCCGCCCATAAAAACTCTTAGATTAATTGTGAGCGTCTGATTATTCTTTCTTCCAAGATTAAGGAATTCTTTCCCTACTAGTATATTGGCTATATACTCGCTATTATAAGGTGTATTACGCCACCTGTTTTCCAGGGTTTTATACTCCGATTGAAAGAGCGACATATTGATCAGGAAGTAATAACTGTTGTTGAAGAATTTCTCGATACTAAGCTCCACTCCATAATTTCTTCCTTCCCCTTCATTGACAAGATTTACGTAGTTATAGTCTATTCTTTCATTAATTGTGGCGTAATAGCTACTGTCTGTGGCGACTGGCAAATCATACAACCACTGGTAATACAGTCCCAATTTTGCTTTTAGATCAGACCGAAATCGTTTCTCTATCGCAAGCGAGTAATGGTCTGCTTTGAGCAGTCCCATATGGCGGTTGGGTTCTGTAAGTGCTCCATTGTCAATTGGTACCTTGGCAAAATAGTTATGAGCACTTTCCAGGGTGCTATGCTTACCATATCCAAGTGTCAGGTTAAGGGTAGGCCTAAGCTCCCAATCCATAGCAAATCGCGGCTCTATGGTTCGGTTTTGATTGTAGAAATCATTCATCTGATGAATACCGGTAATAATTGTGAGCTTGTTGAAGGGCTGATATTTCCAGCTGATGAAATTCCTGACTGTGCTCATCTGCTCATTAAAATCAGCGAGCAATCTTGGAGTGGATACCGTATCTCTCTGCAGACTCTGGAAATAGTCATAGTTAAAATAGGCATATTTTAATCCTACTTGTAGCTTATGCTGATTATTGATTTTGTGATGAAAGCTTATGGCACCGCGGTAGCTTGATGTAATTAAATTTCCTTCGAAAAATCTGTAAGCTGAACCCAAGGCTTGGGTAGGGGAAATGGATCTAGCTTGTACATCATCATTAATACCATCTGTGGAGTAAAGGACAGAAGTATTGAGATAGCTATTTTTGGATAGGTTGATCCAGTGATTGACACCAGTGTTAAAAAGATAAGATCTCGTAGAATGATCTTTTGAGAGCCTGTTCAGCTGAGCGATATGACCCGGCGATCCCATGGATTCTATACCCGACATATTCTCTAGATCAAATCCACTATAACCACCTAAACCAAAGATCGAGAAAGTACCTAGCTTTTCAGAAGGCAGCGTTATTTTGAAAGCACCATCTTGAAAATTTGTAGCTCCAGTGCGGTCCAGCAAGCCGAGCATGCTCATTAAAGTAATAGTAGAGTAGCGGTAGTTGACTAGGTAGGAGCCAGCATAGCCCTTTTTTAAGGGGCCTTCTAAGGTGATGTCTGTACCTAAGATTCCCAGTCCAAACACACCTTCAAAACGTTCATTGTTTCCGGATCTTAATTTAATATCATACACGCCAGATAAGACATCACCATATTCTGCCGGAAATGCGGAGGAGTAAAAATCTGAAGTAGCCAGCAGATTATTATTAAGGGCACTAATACCTCCCGTGCCGATCCCGCTTTGATTCGCGAAATGGTTTGGGTTGCTGATTTGTACCCCTTCCAATCTCCATTGTATAAATTTCGGTGAATTACCACGAACAATAATGTCGTTGCTGCCATCTTGCGTTGTGGCTATCCCTGCGTAGTTCGACATGATTCGGGTAGGATCGTTAAAAGGTCCTGCATATCTGTTTGATTCCTCTGGAGAAATTGATCTGGCTCTAAGCAATGCCATATCATTGATCGGAGTTCCTTTGTCCATTTGTGCGACTACGGTCACCTCACCCATTTTGGTAGAATACTCATGCAGGGTAAGGTGTAGTACCACTTCCTTAGCTGAATTCACCACAATATTTGGGATTATTTTTTCCTCATAACCGATATATGAAAGTTGCAGATTTACACGCCCGACAGGCACCTCTTCAATCCGGAAATTACCATCAATGTTTGTAGTAGCACCAATAGGAGGAGAGGAGTCTTTAATCTTTACGCTTACTCCAAACAGGGGTAATTTGCTCTCCTCATCTATTACCTGTCCACGAATGGTTTGGCTTAGAGCTTTTGATTTGTTTCCCTTTGGTTCTTGATTAGGTTTTGATGAAATGATACTAGTGTCATTTAATTCCTGGTAGTTAAGCTTGTTGTCTTTCAAAACATTAACTAAAGAACTTCCCGGCGACAGGCATGGCCTAAGAGAAATGAAGACTAGTATCCAGAAAAATCTCGACCTTATAATCTTGTTGGATAGATTCTTCATTGGTAGCAGATTACTCAAAAGCTGGCAAATTGGATAACAACAGAACTTTTAGCCCATTAATATTGGCTAGGTCATTTGTAATATTCTCAGTACTACCATCACAGAAATATTCTTTCCTCCAATGGAAACTCCTATTTAAAAAGGGCTGTAGGGCCAGGGTGGTGGCTGGCATGGCGTCAGTTTAAAACTGCAAGATAGCCTAAGCTTTTTATAATGGAATAGGGGCTAGAACTATGCTTAGCATAGAAAGCTAAGCACTGCTAGTAATTGTGAATCGGGTCGATAGTAAAATGGATGGGCCTGGCATAATTACCGACTTTGAAAACGACAAACACCATTGATTTCTCTAAGCTGGTGCTATATGTAGTTTCATGGCTTTAAGTTTAGCCTGGCCCGATAAGCGTCATTAACTTGCTTTCCATTCCAAAAAGGCTTCAATTCTCAATATCATTAGGTCCCTTCGATACAGATTTCCTAGCTCGCAGGATAGCTATGGTTATGGAACCAAGAATAAAAGCAGGTATGATTTGAACTAGAGCGCCATAAATAACATGGTTTAGGAGCGTTTGTGTCCAGTGATCAAAGTATTGTCCGTAATGAGTGCCAATTTCCCATCTTGTATCAAGCCACCAAGCAGCAACAACCGTAAGCCTGGAAACAGGTGAAAAAATGATTAAACCACCCAACAATAGGAGATAGGCTTTCTTTTCATCATAAAGTTTTATTCCCCAATAAACTGAAAAGGCTAAGGCTAGCCAGAGCAGTCCCAATATGAAAATAACATATTCAGGTAGACCGGCTAGTTCAAGTAAAAAACGAAAAGGGGTTAAAAAAAGACTAATAATTATCGGGACTTTGGCAAGATCAAGGGCCCGATGAAGAAGGCTTTGCTTTTTTTCTATTTCCTTTTCTATAATCATTGAATCTTTACTTTTCATTTTAGGCTTGTTGCCAGCGGTTTTTGCAAAAGGTCATTTTAATGCCCTTTACACGGTGCTATCTGCACTTCAGCTTTCTGTCTTTAAGTTTTTATCTGAACTACCATTATCGTAATGCCCTTCAACTGCAAGGCTTTGTCCATTTTCAACAATGAATTTTAAGCGAAACGAATTATTTTTTTTTAGCATAAACTCCTTGTCGTTGAGTGGTATCATTTTGTATTGAATTTCTGTGCCTTCTCTCTGATAATACAAATTGTTGTCCTTCAAACTAATCATCCTCGGTCCATAATTCCCGATGTATGATTTAAGAATTGGAGTATCTACCAATACGGGTTCCATTATGGCCTTAAGCCCTTCCAAATGCCAGGTATAAAACCTTTGGTTGATTTCATTTTCTTTGTTTGCCTGTATTAAAGTTTCTAAGGCCTTAGTTTGTGCAAGTTCTAAGGCCTGGCTTGCTGGGATTTCTATATGTGGAGTTACACCGGTGCCTTCCCAGTTTGTTTTTGTGATTGGGTTTATGGCCCGACCGATGGGAATAGTTATCGAAAATTTATCGGTAGCACTAACTGGTCCGCTAGGATGAGCCCCACCCCCAGTTGTTTCACCAATTATTGTGGCTCGTTTTAAGTGTTTCAAATTGTAGCAAAACTCTTCTGCTGCAGAAAAGGTTCTGTTACTTGTTAATAGATATACTGGAGTATTTGGAACTCGCCTTCCTTGCACATATGGAAGGGTCCAGGTTTGCGTGGTCTCATTGGAGGGTCTCCAATAAAAATTATTTAGATGTACAGGATTGCTGTTAAATAAGTAGCTGGTGATAAGTTGAATCATAGCCGGGCTGCCACCGCCATTCATCCGTAAATCGATAATTATAGCATCAGTGTTGCTTAAAAAATTCATGACAGAAACGGCTGTTAGTCCAGCATATTCTACATCTTCAAAGCTTCTTAAATCTAAGTATCCAATGTTACCGCCCAATATTTTCAACTCTTTAAAACCAAAATTATCGCGTTTAATTTCATTGATGTATTGATTAAGATAACGCAAACTATCTTCAGCGCTCACAACTTCATTTCGGGCCTTAATATCTTCAGGGGCATAATCTACACGAATGTGCTTATCGTGGCTTATCGCTAAAAGATCAGCGGTAAGCTGGTACGCAAAATCATTGGGGTTATTAATAGAATTATACTTGCCTTTCTTAAGGTTTTCCCTGATTAAATTAGACATCTCCTTGGCCACTTCTGGGAAAATATAGAACCCCAATAGCTTGTTGCTAATTGAATCTACAGTAATCGATTTCTCCTGATAGGTGAGTTCATCATATCCAGCCTGCGCATTGGCTTCATTGGTAAATAGTATTGAAAAAAAAGTAATCACCAATAAAATTGAATTCGTTCGTTTCATAATTTCCTCTTTAACTCTAAGCACCCGGTTAGCCACTGTTATTTAGTTTTAATTCTGTCTTTATAGCGTGCTTTACTACTTTATTCAACAGCTTTTAGCGCATCACTACCGCTTTTAAAATTTATAAACCCCATTGATATCACCAGCCAGTTGTAAAATCCAACTCCCTTCTTTTAAGTTTAGGTTGGCCCGATAAGCATCGAAAGCGGTTCCAACCAGAGTATCGGGAAGGTTTGCCGCCATAATAGACAATACACTAGTGCCATGGCTGCCCCAGCCCGAAAACACGTTAGTGTCATTAGTTAGATAGTTAAAAGTTCCTAAAAGTCTTGGAGAGTTGCGCAGACTATCAAAAGCAGGGCTTTGCAGGAAGCCTTCATATCCGGCATCAATTACAGCAATCCTAATACCCGTTCCGGTATGGCCCTTTTCATGCAGCAAATGACCATTCAGCATTTCAATCTGCCCTCGGGCAAATCCATAATCCAAGGTGTCGCCAGAATTAACTCCACACTAGAAACTTTGATGTCTCTTAGGAAATTCAATACGCTCCACAAAAGGTAAGGAGGCAATTAATTGGGCTTGTGGATGACGGACATATACATAGTTCAGCCATTTGGACTGCGCCAAGGGCGAAGCGCCTAAATCTTTCAGGGCCTGCAGGTACTCTTTGGCAATGGGTAAATGGCTCCTTTTAATGGGGATATTTTGGAGAGCCCGGCGGTTAAGAGCAGCGCTTGACAGGAATCCTTCTGGGGAATCGAGTAAACCCAGACTGGAGCCTTTATCTTTTAGGTAAACTCTAAATTCAGTTTGGCCTTGAACTTTTAGGCTTAGGCAAAAAAGAAGTCCTGTTAAAACGTAGCTATATTTAAACATGTTATTTTTTATTAATAGTTATCAGATTAGCAACTGATATATTGATTCTGAGCAGCCCTATTAGGTTCTTATTGCTGGTGTGAATATGGCCATTTCCAGATCAATGGATATCCCAAGAGAAATAGCAATACCGGGCTTATTCAAAGCAATATTTGGCGTAGAGCCCATGGCAAGTTTATTTGCTTTTTTTCTTCAAGGTCCTTTCGATATATCTTTTAGGGCCGCCGTAGATGTGTACTTGCAGGCCTTGCTGATCATTCTGTTGGTAAAATCCCGGCTTATATCTTCTTTCCTAGCGCCTCCATTCTATCCTTGTGATATTGGCTGCCACTTAATGCATAGGCCTTAGAAACGGCCTTTAAAGCATTGGCCATATCATCCTGACTTTCGTAATAATCAGCCAAGGAATCAAAGGCATTGGCACTACTTGGATAGTACTCAATGCAAAGCTCAAAAAACATTTTAGCCTTAGCGACTTGCCCCATATCCAGGTACATATAGCCACTCATATTCATCAGCTCTTCAGGATAAGGTGGAACAGGATGGCCAAAATGAGTTTCGAGTTTTTGAGCCCGGTATTTCATAATTTCATACAAGTCGTCTTTGGGTGTGTCTGGCACATTGAACTTATCGGTTTGCTCCATTTGATACCATTGAAAAAGTGCCAGCATTCCGTCTAACATGGAAGGTAATGGAACCGTTCCGTGTAAATCGTTTGGATAATGCTTCCAGTAGGATTTCAGCCCTTGACTCTTCTCCTTCAGCAGATTTCTAAACTGCACATTGGAGCGTGAGAAAAGGGTGAAATCAGAAGTATCATGCATCAGATTGTCGATGGTTATCGTTGGATCTCGCATATGCAGTTGCCCGCTCATTGATATGAAAATGGCTTTGCCCTCGTGATCTGCGGTAGGCAATGATTTTTGGGCTTGCTTCAGCAGTTGTTGATCATCCCAGTCCAAGCTTGGGTCAATAGCCAAATAGTTGGCAAATTGCTTTGGGTCATTGATAAACTCATAGCAAACAAAAAGACCGCCATAGGAGTGGCCCACTAAAGTTCTGTAAGAGCTTGCCCGATATTTATGCTCCACAAAAGGAATGAGTTCTTCTTTTATGAATTTAGCAAATGTGGCGGCTTCGCCATTCTCTTGCTGAAAGGGCATTCCATGCTTGGAGGTGATGGTAGTTGGCGTCAGGTTTTTAGTGCGATCATGGTCATTGGAAATAGCAATGAGAATCATCTCGGGCATAAAACCACCGTAGTAGGTCTCATGAACGGTATTAAGTGCAGGAAGCAAGACGTCACCATCTAATAGATAAACTACCGGGTATTCTCTTTGGTTCTCAGGGTTGTAGCCATTTGGCAGTTGAACGTAAATGGTTCGTGTTTCACTGAGGGTCTTGGAGTAAAGGCTATCCTTTAAGCCTAGTTGTTGTAAATAGCTGCCTTCTTTTTGCGCCAGTGCACAAAAGTGAATGAGCAAACTAAAAACAAGGATGTGTATGCTTCTTAAATTGCTGGTTGTTTTCATTTTCTTAATTTCTTTTTTTGATGTTATTATCTTAAATGTTCTGGCAGCACCTCTCTAGTGGCGTTCGCCGCGATTTCTATAATTCTTTTCTGTCTCGTTTCATCTCTTTTAGCCGAAACCACCCAGTACAAAAGCATTTTTTTAGTAGAGTTTGATAGTGTCTTAAAGTAGTCCTCCGCCTTTTGGGATTTTGCAAGTTCTTCTTTTAAATCCTCAGGAATTATCAGGGCCTCAACTCCATCTAAGGTTGTCCAAGAACCATTCTCCTTTGCGATTTCGATGCTTTTGTAGCCGGCCTCTCGCATAAGTCCTTGATCGATTAAACTTCTTACTTTGTCTTTATTCACTTTAGACCAATTACTCTTTGCTTTCCTTTTAGTGAAGTATTGCTTGTACCTAGTGCTGTCTACGGTCCTTTTGGTACTGTCGATCCAACCGAAACACAAGGCTTCATCAACAGACTCGCTCCAAGTTAGGTTATGCTTTGGAGCATTCTTTTTGTAGAATATGACCCAAATAGCCTGCTTCTTTTCATGGTTTAAGTCGAGCCATTTACGCCAATCCTTCTTGCCCTCTGGACAAAATTCTTCAACCTTATTCATCCCTTATTGTAGGTATTTAACATTATTTATTTCAAGACTAAAGGTCATTCGCTTTCCAATTTAAAGATGCATAGTGCAGTGCGCAGTTTGCTTCTATGCTAAGCTTAAACTAAGCTTTAGCGCTATTAGACATTAATCGATTTATGAGTTGGTTTAATGCCACTTTCGCTTCTCTCATCACAGGCAGAAATGGCCAAATATGCAGCATATTCTTCCCCAAGATTACTTCTACTTTAACACCTTCCGCTTCCATCTTTTTAACAGCCAATTGCTGGTCTGGATAGGTGATATCTTTTTCGGCCAGAAACAGTACAGTTTTCGGGAATCCATTAAAGCTAGCGTAGAATGGGGAGATGATTGCGTTTTTTAAATCTATCTCCCCAGCACACATTTTCTTGGCGCTTAGCACTCCTGCCTTTGACAGCATAGGGTCTCTTAGATCTACTTCCTCAATCTTTGGATTAGACATGCTAGCGTCCATAACGGGAGAAACCAAAACAAGCTTAGTAGGTAGTTCTAGATTCTTCTGAATTAATCTTTGTGTTAGCGCAGTAACCAATGTTCCTCCTACAGAGTCACCCAAAAGGGTAATCTTATTCGCCGAGTATTCTTTTAGCGCTGTAGCATAAACTAGGTCAATATTATTGGAGATGCTTGCAATTTGGTTTTCAGGGGCTTTTGGGTAATCGCATAACCAAACGGTTTGCCCCGTTTTAGCGGCAATCTTTTTAAGCACCTTCCAATGCAAATCGGTAGGTCCGGAAATAAAGGCGCCTCCATGTACCAACAGAATTAAACCTTTAGAAGCATCAGCTCCTTTTAGCTCAGTAATGGTGCTAGCTGCTATTTTGAAGATGCTAAGCTTTTTTCTAGGAAAAAAGGAAACTCCAGGAGCATGTATATCTCCATTTCTTATCCTTCGGAGATTTATGGGGTCCTGACTAAAGTCTTTTTTTACGCCCTTTAGTTTTAACACCAAAAGCAGCAAGTAATAGCTTAGGCTTTGCTTCAGCATTTTATATTAAATTTTAAACTTTCATTGAATTGGGACTGCTCGCATCTATCAACTGGCATCTTCGTTTTTCTTTTTCTGCATGGAGTATCCAATAGCTGCTCCAATGGCAATACCTATGGGGATACCAACTGCGATGTTGTCCATTGCTACTCCTAGAGCTGCACCAATAGCAGTTCCAAGGGCGATGCCCTTAGCAATGTATTTCGATTCGTGTTCTTTTTTCATCTTTATTGGTTTAACCTTAGGTCGATCTAAGCTTCTAAAATCAGGTTTTCAATGAATCGATTGTCTTGAGCCGATTGAACATGCTTGGAGTTTTTCAGTAAAACACTTTCTTTTAAGGATGGAAATATTTGTCTGGCTCGCTTGATCATTTTTTCGCCCGGAAACAGAACATCTTGTTTCGCCGCAATCAGGTTTATCGGGGTTTTTATAAGTTTCGCTTTTTGCTCTGGTATCAGCGGGACTGGAGTAAAGTCCATTGTAAAATGCTCAAATACTTTTGACAAGTACTTAACGGCAAATTCATCCTTATCGCTAAAGACCTCTTTCAAAAAAGATTCAACGAATTTAATTTTCCCTGTACTCATATACCTCCTCATGGGAATGAAGAATTTAAACAGGGCTTTTAGCGGGTTTCCATTTACAATGTACGCTGGCGCAGATAGAAATACTTCCTTGATTTTACTTTCATCATACTCCAAGGTTTTTAAAATAACCAGTCCCCCAAACGAAAACCCGGCCAGCCTTACATCGGTAATATTGAGTTGGTCAATGACTTCATTCATCCATTTTCCATACGAGTCATCTTTCATACTCGGTCTAGTTTCTGCACTCTTGTTTGGTTGAGCAATTACATCTACCGCAAATACCCTGTATGACTTGCTTAAGTTCGGATAGGTTTCCAATGCAATGGGGGCACAACCATTAGATCCATGCACTAAGATGATAGGAGGATTAGATGGATCTCCCGTAGCTATAATGTTTGTTCTGCCAAAGCTCGTTTCCACTTGAAGGTAGTCAGAGTCAATGTTGAGCTCATCCAGTTTTTGATCGTAAAGGCTTAAGATTTCTTGCTTGCCTTGGGGCGATTTAAATAGTGATTTCATATTATTTATTCTTTACAGTTTTTAGGCAGGAATTGAAAGCCAATGTTTTTTGTGCATTTTAATTTTATTCTAAATTCCTCCAGGTCCATGCCGCCCAAAGAATATATAATGTTGCTGATATTTCTACTATACTGAAAAAGAGGTAGTGCAGGGTAAAGTCACCATCTAGTAATGTTCCAGCCTGAATTAGCGTGAATACAATTCCGCCAATAATATTAAACCAACGATTTAAAGAATATTTTAAAACTCTGGATAGGACAATCATCACCATTGCAAACTCCATGATGATGGCAAAAGTTAGTAGGAAGCTTTGCGTCAGCTCAATGCCTCCAACTTTACCTTTTAGAAATTGGTTGAGGTCAGGAGCGTGAAAGAGCGTAAAAACATCACAAAAAATGTAATTTACTGTTACAAATATCCATAGAGTGGAGAGTAATACTTTTTTATCCATGTTTATTATTTTGATTATTTAATGACGCACAAGCGGTTGGGCTATGCGCAGCAGATATGATGAGTTTTCAGTTGTAATAATCTTTGATATATCGAAACTTTTTTCCACTGGAAGCTGCCTCGAAACGATATGGAAATATTTAATTTTTTGATCATAGGTAATGAGTATTCCCTGTTGGTTTTGAGGCTATTTTAATAGAGGTTTCGTGATAACTTAATTAAGGCGATAGATAGGTTAATGAGAAAGGGTGATGATGACATTTCCCCGTTTATGACCTCGTTCCACATAATTGTGTGCATCGGCCATTTTTTCTAAGGGAAACACTTTATCGATAACAGGTTTGAATCTGCCACTTTCTGCTAAGTCCTTGAGTTTCAAAAATGCACTTTTCGGAGTTTTAGGAACCCCATTGTCGATGGACAGATATTTGCCACCTTCAGTAAGTGCCCCTTTGCTCTTTTCCTTTAAGGATGATGTCTTACTGTTTCCTACCGCGTCTATCACGTATTTATAAGCGCTCAATTCGTCTTCTGCATTTGCAAGGGTGTAATCAATTACCTTATCTGAGCCCAAGGAGCGAACCAGCTCAATATTTCTTGTACTGCACACACTGGTAACCTGAGCTCCGGCATTTTTGGCGAGCTGAACAGCTGCGGTTCCAATACTTCCTGATGCCCCATAAATGAGCACTTCATCTCCCTTTCGAATATCAGTCTGCTTGAGCAGGTGAGTCGCCAACAAACCTCCATAGGGAATGGCAGCGGCTTCTTCAAAGCTTAGGTTTTTAGGCTTCAGTGCGATGTTCCAATCCTGAGGCAAACAGATAAACTCTGCGTATGAACCAAAGCGATGTTTCAAGGATGAAATGGAACCGTAGGCAAACACTTCATCTCCATTATTAAACGAACTAACATTAGCACCTTTATTTACCACCACTCCCGATGACACCATTCCTAAAATCGGGTTTCTTGGTTTTCCGAAACCAAAGATGACTTGAAGTATAAATTTGGGTATTGGGGGCTCGTTTAATCTCCGCATGAGCACATCACTTGCGGTAACTGAAGTAGCTTTTATCTTTATCAGCACTTCATTTGCTTTAGGTGATGGCTTTTCAAAATTATCCATCACTAGGTTTTCAGAACCTCCGTATTTTAAGCATCTAATCGCTTTCATAATTCTATTTGTTTTTCAGCCAGTTAAGAATGGCTTGATTGGTTTCTTCCGGCTTTTCTTGCTGAATCCAATGACCACAGTTGATACTTACTTCTTTTACATTAGGCACATAGGCTGGTAAGTCTTCAAACTTTGGAATCATATCCTGGTCACCGTAAATCATCAGGGCAGGATGCTTTATAATGGGGTTTGCTTCAGCCAGTAATTGCCAGTTTCTATCGAGGTTTCTGTACCAATTAATACTGCTGTTAAATCCTGATGATTTGAAGGCAGCAGTGAAAACGGCCAATTCTTCTTCACTCATAAGTGGTTCGCCCTGTGGGGCCTTGGCTTTCGCCAGATTTATCATGGCCATGCCTGGTTCGGGTGGCATTTGGGGTAAATTTTTTCGAAAAAGATTGTTTAGAAACTGATCGGTATTTTCATCGAGGATAGCATCGGCAACACCCGGTTTTTTATTAAAATGCACAAAGTAGTAGTCGCTCCCTAAGAAGGCTTCCATCCACTCGATCCAAGGAATATCTCCCCGAACTTGGTACGGAACGGCCAAGGCAACAAGTTGCTTTACACGGTGTGGATGCAATTGGGCCAGCCACCAAGTCACCATGGCACCCCAATCATGACCGATAAACGTTGCGCTTTTATAATTATAATAATCCAATAGGGCGATGAGGTCATTGCTAAGCTGTTCAATATCATAAGCGATAAGTTCAGAGGGTCGCGAGGAATTACCATAGCCCCTTTGGTTAGGTACTATTACATGGTAGCCGGCTTCAACTAATGCAGGAATTTGGTGGCGCCAGGTAAAAGCATGCTCGGGCCAACCGTGCAGCAGCACTATTGGTTTGCCTGCATTTTGTTTTCCTGCTTCAAAAACCTCTAGTTTTATTCCATTGACGGAAATAATAGTCGATTCTGGGAACTCGCTTAGTACTTTGGGTTTTAGGACTGTTGAGGCCAAGCCTTTAGCGGTGACTGCCTTCATGAAAATTGTTTCTTTATGATTACTTCGGCAAAGGTGCAGCTTTGTTACTGCGCCAAGGTTCGCAATCTCAAGTGTGCGTTCGGAATTTCATTTGTAATCAAAAAAAATGGAGCGACCGGTATTTCACCACCGCTGATACGCGAGTCTTTTGGCCTTCCATCCTGTCGTTACTTCCAGTCAAGTCAATGAATCCACCAGCCAGCTTATAAGTCCACTAATTAAGTATACTGGAAGCCAGCTCCTGCTGGCGCGGGGGCCAAAAGCCTTTCATCTTGCGCTCGACAAGGGGAAGGTTATTCTGACCGTTTTGCGATTAGTACTGAGAACCGAGACCAGTCGCTTTACTCCCTTTTAGATTTAATTGCGGCTAAGCGTTCGATTATTGTTCAAATAGTCATTTTCAAACCGGGCTGAGTGCTTTTTGCAGAAAGCTAAAGCCTGATCGCGGATATAGCTTTTCCGAAAATGCACTAAGGCATTGCCTTTCAAACACCAAACCTTTTTACCTAGTTTTGAAAGATTCAAAATTAAAAAAGAGCCTAACTGCTTGTCCCTTTCTAATTTTAATCGGTCGAATTTCGGGGAAGCTTACAATTATCTAAGTCCCCCTAATAATCCAACCGATTAAAAGGGTATAAATTGAATCTCACCAACCGTGAATTCCTGATTTATCAATAAACCTCAAGATGACATCCCTTGCACCCAAAACCTAAAATCATACCGTGATTTATTTAGCAGCGCATTGTTACGCTTTAAAGCACTTGGATTTTCTGGTGATAAGCCTTTCAAGCTTGGTCTGAACGTACTAATTAGGAAATACTAGCAGCAATGGTAATCTTTACTCCTCCATATTCAATATCAAATCATCCTGAGCTACCATGCTATTATCGCTAAGCTCCACACTTTTTACGGTACCATCTTTAGTCGCTAAAACCGTGCTCTCCATTTTCATGGCCTCAATTATAAAGAGGGGATCGTTTTTATGCACTTTATCGCCGGCTTTAACCAGAACTTGCACGAGCTTGCCTTGCAACGGAGATCCTATCTCGTGGGCCTCAGTGGCTTTTCTGTTTTGAACGGTACTAACTTCAATGCTCTTATCCAAAACCTCTACATGGCGGTTTTGACCGTTAAGCTTGTAGTAAACTTGACGAATGCCATCTTCATTGGCTTCGGTAACCCCGAGGAAACGTACCAAAATGGTTTTACCCTGATCGATTTCCACCAAAAATTCCTCATTCTCTTTTAATCCGTACCAAAAGGGGAGGGTAGGAATACGCCAAACATCACCATATTCACGATTAAACTGAATATAGTCCTTGTAAACTTTAGGGTATAGCTTATAGCTGATGAAATCTAGTTCCCCTAAATCCTCACCATACTCCTTTTGGAAAGCCTTGATCTCCTGCTCAAAGTCGACCGGTTTTAAATGGGCATTCGGTCGATCTTTAAAAGGCTTTTCATTTTTTAAGACTAGCTTTTGGAAGAGAATCGGGAAACCTCCATGCGGCTGACCTAATTCACCTTTAAAGAAGCTGATTACCGAATCAGGGAAGGAAATCTCCTCACCACGAGCAATCAAATCATCCTTAGTATATCCATTGGTAGTCATAAACATCGCCAAGTCGCCTACCACCTTAGAAGATGGTGTAACCTTCACCAAATCACCCATTAGGTGATTAGCATCTTTATAGTTCTTCTTAATGGTTTCAAACTTATCCTCAATTCCCAATCCACGGGCCTGGGGACGAAGGTTAGAGTATTGTCCGCCTGGGATTTCATGCTCGTATAGTTGGGCGCTTCCTGCTTTTAAACCCGATTCAAAAGGATAGTACCATTCACGTAAGTTTTCCCAATAGGTGCTAAACTCATTAAGTTTGGGCAGGTCCATAGGGTTTTCACGCTCATGACCTTTTAAGGCCGCTAAAATGGAATTGAAATTAGGTTGCGAGGTGAGGCCACTCATGGAGTCAATGGCCACATCCACTACATCAACTCCTGCCTCGATAGCTTTTAAATAGGTAGCGGATTGAATACCAGCCGTATCGTGCGTATGCAGATGAATGGGTATGTCGATGCTCTTTTTTAATTCAGTGATGAGCTTTTCGGCAGCATAAGGTTTTAATAAACCTGCCATATCCTTAATAGCCAGGATATGTGCCCCCATGTCTTCAATCCGCTTGGCTAAGTCGAGGTAATAGTCAAGGCTATATTTAGGATGTTTTTCGGGGTCGCTTATATCTCCGGTATAGCAAATACTAACTTCTGCCAAACCTTGCGTGCGTTCCAAAACCGCTTTGGTAGAAACCTCTAATTGCTCGGTCCAATTTAGCGAGTCGAAAATGCGGAATACATCCACACCATTTTCCCAAGACTTTTCGATAAACTTCTCCACCAGATTGTCGGGATAGGCTTTGTAGCCCACGGCATTACTAGCACGAATCAACATCTGCGTAAGCACATTGGGCATAGCCGCTCGTAATAAACGCAGGCGCTCCCAAGGATCTTCTTTTAAAAAGCGCATGCAGACGTCGAAGGTGGCTCCACCCCAAATTTCGGCAGAGAACAACTGCGGAAAGCTTTTAGAATAGCTTTCGGCGATATTTAAGAGGTCGATGGTACGCACCCGAGTGGCCAATAGCGATTGATGGGCATCCCTAAAGGTGGTGTCGGTAAAATAGATCTTATTCTGATTTTTTAACCACTGCGCGAATTCCTGCGGACCTAATTCGGTAAGCAAGTTTTTAGTGCCTGGGGTATGTGCGGAATGGCGGTCAAAGTCGGGAACAGGAGCTACTTGGAAGGTCTTCCGCGCTTCATGTCCCTTTACTTCCGGATTACCATTAACAATTACATCCCCCATGAAGCTTAAAATACGGGTTCCTCGGTTACGGGTTTTCTGGATTTCTAATAATTCAGGATGCTTTTCGATAAAGCTTACCCTTTGCTCGCCCGCTCTAAAAACCGGGTGGGCAATTACATTTTGTAAAAAAGGAATATTGGTTTGCACCCCACGGATTCGAAATTCCGATAAAGCTCTGCGCATCCGGTCGCTGGCTACATCCAAACTGCTGCCCCAAGCGGAGACCTTTACCAACATCGAATCGAAGAAAGGAGAGATTTTTACGCCGGGATAGCTGCTACCCTCATCTAGGCGAATGCCCATACCGGCAGCATTGCGGTAGGCGATTATAGTACCATAATCCGGACTAAAACCATTGCTTGGATCTTCAGTGGTAATTCTACATTGGATGGCATGTCCATTAACTTTTATCGCCTCTTGATTAGGAATGCCGATTACATCACCATCTAAACTTTCACCTTGCGCTACTTGAATTTGCGCTTTTACTAAATCATAGCCCGTAACTTCCTCTGTAATGGTATGCTCTACTTGTATACGAGGGTTCACTTCAATAAAATAGATGTTCTCCGCTTTATCTACGAGGAATTCCACTGTACCCGCATGGGTATAGTTCACGGCCTTTCCAATGCGCAAGGCGTATTCGTGCAATTGGCTGCGGGTTTTAGCACTCAGGGTAGATGCCGGTGCAACTTCTACTACCTTTTGGAAGCGCCTCTGAACTGAGCAATCACGTTCATGCAAGTGCACGAGGTTTCCATAAAGGTCACCAAGGAGCTGTACTTCTATATGTTTTGGGTCTTCTACAAACTTTTCGAGGAAAATCGTGGGATCGCCAAAGGCTTTGGCTGCTTCTCCCGATGCCTCGCGATAAGCAGCTAAAAGGGATTTTTCATCGCGCACCACGCGCATACCACGACCACCGCCACCAGAAGCGGCTTTTAGCATAATTGGGAAACCGATCTTCTCGGCAGCGGCTAAAATTTCCTCTTCCGATTTTAGGCCATCTGCCCCTTCAATCATGGGCACCTCTACTTTTTTGGCTAGTCTTTTAGCAGCTACTTTATTGCCCAGCTGCTCCATTATACTCGCTTCTGGACCAATAAAGATGATTCCTTCTTCTTTACAGCGACGAGCAAATTCTATGTTCTCACTTAAAAAACCATAACCCGGGTGAATGGCATCGACCTTTTTTCGTTTGGCAATGCGTAAAATCTCTTCAATATCTAAATAAGGTCGCAGGGGCTCATTATCAGGGCCAACCTGGTAGGCTTCATCGGCCTTATAGCGATGGAGGGAATAACGATCTTCATAACTGTAAATCGCCACGGTGCGAATGCGAAGTTCAGTAGCGGCACGGAATACTCTGATGGCAATTTCACCACGGTTGGCGACCATCAGTCTTTCAATTTTGTTCATTAGGTGAGAGGTTAATTGGCTTTGAAAATTACGAAATCTTTAAACGGATGCTTCTGGATTGTTTTTAAATAATGGGGGTGGACTAATTAAATTTGAGTTTAAATGGCAACTACTTATTGTAATTTTTACAATTCTGGGGATTTTTCCCCTCATTACTCTATTTTTTTAGCATACATCCAGAAATACTGCTACTTTTAGAGGGATTACCACTTAACCTTATTTGAGTAATTATGAGCTTTTGGCCATTAAAGCATTGCCTGCACATTAGTATTATTTTCTTTTTGTTAAGTCTTTCAGCTCCGCTGATGGGCCAATCTACCTTGGAAGAAATTCAAGAGTTCGAGAACAGCATTGATACTTTACAAGGCGAAGAACGTTATAGAGCCTATTTGCGTTTAGCCCAGTCTTATGCACAAGTGGATTTAGATCAATGCGTGGTTTATTTGGAAAAGAGCATTGATTTAGCAAAAGACCTAGGGCGCAGGGATTTAGAAGCAAGGTCATTAAATGGGATGGGAATTAGCCGATATATTTCAGGTGACCTTGAAGGGGCTTTAGAATACTATCAAAAATCCTTGAACATTAATGCGGCTAGCAACGATTCTTCAGGTTTAGCGCTTAACTACAGCAATCTTAGCAATATCTATCTGGAGCTGGGTGATTATAATCAAGCGATAGACTTTTACTACAAAGGCTTGAATTTGGCCCGAAAGCAGGGGGACTCTCTTACTATGGGCGATATATATAATAATCTGGCCAATTTGTACAACTCCCTTAATGAGAATAAGAAATCCATACAGTACCTAAGGAACTCCATGGCAATATTTCGGGCTATTGATAAGGAGGATGTTCTTACCACCTATAATAATTTGGGAATTGCCTATGATAAGGCCAATAAGCCAGACTCGGCCCTTTATTTTTATAAAGCTTGCATTGAAGCTTCTTATAAGTTTAACCAAAAGCCGTCGCGCTATTTAGCGATTGCCAATATTGTAACTACCTACCGGGATATAGATGATTTAGATTCGGCGCGCTATTTTATGAATATAGCCCTAAATGATCCTAATTTAAAGGATTACGATCGCAGTATTTTGAAAGTAGGGATTACCGAACTACGGCTATTATACGATGAGGGGGATTACCAAACAGGGGTGGAGAAATCTAGAAGCTTGATGGCCTTAGCTAAGAAGAGCGGGAGGATGAAAGAGGTAGTTGATATTTCGATGATTGTGCAGAACTTTTATCGCGGATTGGGGAATACCGATAGCGCTTATTATTATCTGGTAACTTATGTGGAAACCAAGGACTCACTCCGAACCGATGCCAATATTGAAGAGCTGGCCAAAATGGAGGAACGCTATAAGTATCAGGTTGAAACCGAGCGTATTGAGAACAACTATAAATTAGAATTAGCCAAGGAAGCCCTGGCTCGGAAGTGGGCCTATGGCGTGGGGGCGGTTTTATTGGCTTTGGTTTTTGCTCTTCTGCATAATCTTAGGATTCGTCGTAAACGCAATTTGGTATTAAGAACCAAGAATGCCCAGATTGAAGCCCAAAAACTTGAAATAGAGTTACAGGGTTCCGAATTAATTGAACAGAAGCATCGATTGGAATCGCTGAATGCCTTTAAAGACCGGATTATGGCAGTAATGGCGCATGACCTGAAATCGCCTTTAAACTCTTTACAAGGTCTTTTAGATTATAGTCAAGTTGAAGAAGAGAGCGACCCTAAAATGATTAAATCACTACTTGGAAAGCTTTCTACTCAATTGGTAATTCTTCGTCAAAGCGTAGAAAATCTGTTGCACTGGGCTCGCCTGCAAATCGGAGCTACAGGGAGCTTTGATACTACCAATACCATTAGCATTGGTCAGGCTTTTAATGAAGTGCATAGTCTTTTTAATAACCTCATGAAGGATAAGGGCATTAGCATAGAAGAGAATTTAGAGGAAGCCCAAACGATAATTAATAGCGACCCTGAAGTCTTGAGGATTGTTCTTCGAAACCTCATGTCGAATGCCCTCAAATTTAGTCCGCAATCGGGTACTGTTTACTTAAAAGGCCATCGCGAGGAAGGCTACTATTATATGGAAGTTCAAGATGAAGGTCCGGGCATTGACCCCAAAAAGATGGAAGCCCTTTTTAAGGATATTGTAGATCCTTCGGTGGGCACTGCGGCGGAAAAAGGTACGGGATTAGGTCTTCATCTTAGTGGTGAGTTTTTACGCTCTAGCGGCGGAAGCATCGGCGTCAAGCATAATGAGGCTAAAGGGGCGATCTTTTGGGTTCAGTTGCCCATATCCTGATATCTTTAGCAAATCTTTAAATAGTCCTTTCATCTTTGCCCTATGAAGATTCTGATTATTGAGGATGAACCTGAAATTGCCCGCTTCCTTCAGCAAGGTTTAAGTGAAGAAGGTTTTACCGTAAGTTGGGAAGCTAATGGTAAAAAGGGTTTGGAACGAGCTCAGCAAGAGGCATTTGATTTGCTTTTACTGGATTGGATGTTACCCGAATTAAGTGGCATAGAAATTTGCCGTTCCTTTCGAAAATCGGATAGTCAGACGCCAATAATCATGCTTACCGCAAGAGATACTTCGGCCGATGTGGTGGAAGGCTTGCAAGCAGGCGCTAATGATTACATTCGGAAACCTTTCCATTTTGCAGAATTGTTGGAGCGTATTCGCGTGCAGCTCCGGAGCACCAGCCCATCAGCCGCAAAGGCACTTTTAAGACTAGGCGATATTGAGATGGACCTCGAAGCACATACGGTTTATAAGTCCGAACAAGTGGTGCAGCTTACTAAAAAGGAGTATGCCTTATTAGAGTATTTGCTGCGACATCCCGGTAGGGTATGCGAAAGAGCCCAAATATTGGATAGCGTTTGGGACAGCAATTACAATTATAATGAAGGCATTATAGATGTGTATATCAACAATCTTCGGAAGAAACTCGATGATCCAAATCAGCCTAGCTTTATAGAAACCATCCGCGGTGTCGGCTATATTACCCGCTCCCATGAAGCTTAGTTTTAAAAATCGCATCGCCCTTAATTATCTATGGGCTACATCAGCGGTAGTAGCTATAGTCTTTCTTTTGGTGTACTTCATTGTAAGGCAAACTATTTACGAGAATGTCGACCGTGTTTTAAGCATCGAGGCCTATAAACACACCGCTGAAGTGAGCATCCTTGGTGATAGCATTTTCTTTATCAATAAAGGCGAATGGGAAGAGCGTGAGCATCGGGAAGCTCAAGTACTGCCCGTATTTATTCAATTAATGGGCCCCCAAGGAAACTTGATGGATAAGTCTCCCAACCTTAAGGATCAGGCGCTTAAATTTTTGAATAATACCGATGAGGCCATTCATTTAGATGCCATGCTTAATGAGGAAGCCCTCAGGCAGATTCAAATTCCCCTGCAAAATAAAGGGACCACTAAAGGCTATATTATTGCAGCTATGTCCATGCAAGCTAATTATGAGGCCCTACGACGTTTGGCTTGGGTGGAGCTCATTAGCTTTCCGGTGGTTTTAGTGATTCTCTTTTTTATTACCCGCCGCTTGGCTGCGCGCAGTATTCGGCCTATTATGGAAATCACTAAAACCGCACGAAGAACTTCTCAGAAAAAGCTAGACGAAAGGGTGCCCCTACCGGAGACCGAAGATGAGCTATACGAATTATCAGAAGCGATTAATAATCTCCTTGATCGCATTCAACATGCTTTCCAAGGTGAAAAGCAGTTTACCTCCAATGCTTCGCATGAATTACGCACCCCTCTCGCTGCACTTAGAGGGAATTTCGAAGTTCTTTTGCGCAAGGATCGTGAGGTTTCCGACTATAAACAGAGTATAGAAAAGTCCCTGCAACAAATTGATCGCATGTCGGACTTAAGCGAACAATTGCTCACTTTAGCACGCATGGATTCTGAAAGCGTAGAAAGTCAGAAACAAGCTATTGGGCTATTAATAGAAGAAAGTTTAAGTGATTACGAGGAGCTAATTGCATCGAAAG
Source organism: uncultured Flavobacteriales bacterium (assembly GCA_950073045.1). Classification (GTDB taxonomy): domain Bacteria; phylum Bacteroidota; class Bacteroidia; order Flavobacteriales; family Schleiferiaceae; genus Croceimicrobium. The sequence continues at coordinate 33,490 of CATMQD010000009.1, forward strand.
AAATACAAGTAAAACTTAAGTATCAAAACCTGGAAGCAGCTGAGGTTTCTGAGAATCTAGGCTTTTTGATTTTAAAGAATATTATCGGCAACGGGCTTAAGTATTCGCCAATAGGCGGGAAACTTACAATTGAATTAAGAAGTCGACCCCATGCTTTGATTTGCACGGTTAGCGATGAAGGTCCGGGTATAAATACGGAAGAACAAAGTGAAATCTTTAAAGCCTTTTACCGCGCTGATGAGGCCCGTAAAAGTGATAATGTTGGATCGGGTTTAGGACTCTCTATCGCCAGCCGTGCGGCCGAAGCCATAAATGCTAGCATTGAACTGAAATCCAGGCCCGGAGAGGGCAGTAGCTTTAGCCTTATTTTTAATCATTCTTAGTTTCATCTTTCGGAAGTCTTTAGAATCGGGGTCTACTTTCGTTAAGGATTTCAGATCAGACCATGCTTCAGAAAATCATTTCCATTAGTTTAAAGAATAAGCTGATTGTACTTCTATTCAGCTTATCTATAGTAGCCTACGGTATATACGCGCTCTTTCAAATTCCGATTGGAGCAGTGCCTGATATTACCAATAATCAGGTGCAGGTGATTACCACCTCACGAAATTTAGCCACCGAAGATGTAGAGAAATATTTAAGCTATCCGGTAGAGCTGGAGATGGCCAATTTGCCAGGGGTAAAGGAAATTCGCTCGATCTCCAAGTTTGGTTTATCAGTGGTAACCATCGTTTTTGAGGATGATTTAGGAACTTACCTACCACGCCAACTAATTGCTGAAAAACTAAAAAGTGCTACCGCTGAAATTCCCGAAGGTTTTGGTACTCCTTTTATGGGACCGATAAGCACTGGTTTAGGGGAAATATATCAATATACTTTGGAGGTAGACTCCGCCTATGAAGGTCGTTACAGCATTACCGAATTAAGGACTATTCAGGATTGGATAGTACGACGACAGTTATCTGGAATTCCGGGTGTAGTAGAAGTAAATACCTGGGGCGGATATCTCAAGCAATACCGCGTAGCCCTAAATCCAGAGCTCTTACGTAGTCAGGGT
>CATMQD010000010.1 GCA_950073045.1 uncultured Flavobacteriales bacterium
TCGTGCTCAGGGGCTTTTTATTTGTAAGTGTAAAGGCTATACATATCGCGCAATTCAAATGCTTGCGCTATTTTCGTGCAGAGATAGGGATGAACAGAACTTCGAAAACAATTAATCACTCCGGATGGGTACTAATGATAGCCGGATTGATACTGGTATTTCTACCCGAGCAAGTGGCACTTTTCTTTTGGAAGGATACGGTTGCAGATTTTTGGCTACGCACCTTAGGCTACTTCATGTTTATTGAAGGCCTTATTTCCTACAAAAGCAGCTTTTATAATGTGGATGGTTTATACCGTTGGATTATAAATTACCGCATGCTCCAACCGGCATTTTTCACCACCCTACTAATTGTAGATTATGCCAACCCCGGATTAATGCTCTATTCTACGATTGAGTTAATTCTTGGCATTTATAGCTTCCTTGCTTTTAAACAGGACAATCTCTAAAGCAATTCATTCGCCAAATTGGCCAACTCAGAGCGCTCTCCCTTCTCTAATAGAACGTGAGCAAAGAGCTTATTGCCCTTAATCTTATCAATCAAATAGCTTAAACCGTTAGATTGCTCATCTAAATAAGGAGTGTCAATCTGATTCACATCACCAGTAAAAATAAATTTAGCGTTTTCACCAGCTCTGGTAATAATGGTCTTTACCTCGTGGGGAGTAAGGTTTTGGGCTTCATCCACAATAAAAATCACATTCGATAAGCTTCTACCTCGGATATAGGCTAATGGCGTAACTAGTAGCTTCTCGGAATTCACCATTTCATCTATTTGCTTGTACTCCTTATCCTGTTCTTTAAACTGGTTTTTGATAAACTTCAAGTTATCCCACAGCGGTTGCATGTAGGGATTAATCTTGGCTTTCATATCTCCAGGTAAAAAACCGATGTCTTTATTGCTTAGAGGTACAATCGGTCGAGCCAGATAAATCTGTTTAAACTCCCTTCTCTGCTCTAAGGCTCCGGCTAAAGCCAAGAGGGTTTTACCAGTTCCCGCCACTCCACTAAGGGTCACAAGTTTCACCTCTGGATTAGCAATCGCGTGCAAGGCAAAGGCCTGCTCAGCATTTCGTGGCTTTATACCGTAAAAACTCTTCTTTTCAATCTGGTCGAGGGTTTCCAAATGGGCATTGTAAAAGGATAGGGTGCTGCTTTTACTAGCCTTTAATATATAGAAGTGATTATTTAGCTTTTGAAAACTTGGATAGGCCTTTTGAACTTTATCAATGGGCAGACTTTTCTTCTTATACAGATTGTCTATCAAATCTTGATCAAAGTCATCCACATTGGTTTTACCGCTGTAAAGTTGTGCTACATCCTTAATCTTACCTGTTTCATAATCTTCGGCAGTAATGTTGAGGGCTTTTGCCTTTAATCGAAGGTTAATATCCTTTGTTACCAAGATAACCTTGCGATCAGCTTCGGTGCTTGCTAAATTGAGAGCCGCATTTAAAATCTTATGATCGTTTTTTCCCGCTCCAAAAATTTGTTGGGCATCTTCACCTTGCCCGCGAGTGTCCATCACAACTTTGAAACTTCCTTTGGTTCCTCCGTTTAGGGAAATCCAATCGTTTATATTTTGTTCGCCAGCCTTGCGATCTAGCAAGCGAATAAACTGTCGAGCTTCATAGTTTTTAGTATCGCTACCTTTTTTAAACTCGTCCAATTCTTCAAGCACGGTAATCGGTATTGCTACATCGTGCTCATCAAAATTCATTATTGAATTATGATCGTAGAGAATAACCGAAGTATCTAAAACAAAAATTTTGGGCACTTTTTTGGCCGTGGTTTTCCGTCGGCTCGTACTGCCTTTGGCTTTAGTGGCTTTGGTAGTCCTTGTGGTTTTCGCGCTTTTGCTGGTCTTGGAAGAGGCTGTCGCTTTAATAGGCATAAAGGTGTTTTAGCGTTTAGACTCTTCTAATTTAATTAAGCTAAAGCCGCAAAACACTTCTCTAAAAAAGCTTCTATTCACAAATATCGACGAGGGCTGTTGAAAAAATCAAAACACTTCGCGGGCAATACTTACTATATTGTCAGGCCGTCCCATGCTGTAAAAGTGGATAGCTGGTGCGCCGGCGGCTTTCAATTCTTTAGCCTGCTGAATTCCCCATTCGATTCCAACTTGCCGTACTTCTTCATTTGAACTGCAGCCTACCACCGACTTCACTAAATCATCGGGAAGATCAACTTTAAAGAAATGGGGTAAAAAGCTCAAATGCTTTTTAGTGGAAATTGGTTTTATACCTGGAATAATTGGCACTTTAATACCAGCTTTCCGACAGCGATCTACAAAGTCGAAGTACTTCTGATTATCAAAAAAAAGCTGAGTAACAATATAATCGGCTCCAGCATCTACTTTTTGCTTCAAGTGTTCAATATCATTATTAAGGCTTGGTGCCTCGTAATGCTTTTCGGGATAACCCGCTACTCCAACTGCAAAATTGGTTTTCCCAGCATTTTGTAATTCTTCATCCAAAAAGCGGCCTTCATTCATATTTTTAATCTGTTGTACCAGATCCTTAGCATATCGGTTTCCGTCTGCCTCAGGGGCGAAGAATTGCTCGTTCTTCATGCTATCTCCTCGCAAGGCAAGCACATTATCAATCCCCAAAAAATCGAGGTCAATTAAAGCGTTTTCGGTATCCTCTTTGCTAAAACCTCCACATAACATATGAGGTACGGTATCTACCTTGTAACGATATTGCAAGGCCGCACAAATACCTACGGTTCCCGGACGTTTCCGCACGGTTTTTTGCTCCAGCAGGCCATTTGGTAGACGTTTATAAATCACCTCCTCCCGATGGTAGGTAACATTTATAAAAGGCGGTTTAAACTCCATTAATGGATCAATCACATTATATATGTCTTCAATCCTTTGACCTTTTAAAGGAGGTAAAATTTCGAAGGAGAATAAGGTATCCTTCGCATTGGCAATATGTTCGGTGATTTTCATTCTAGTAATTCAAATTTGGTCGAAGCCATTTCTCAGCCTCTTCAGTGTTAATACCCCTGCGCTTAGCGTAATCCTCAACTTGGTCTTTCCCTATTTTCCCTAAACCAAAATACTTGGCTTCAGGATGCGCAAAATAGTAGCCCGAAACGCTTGCCGCGGGATTCATGGCTAAACTTTCGGTAAGGCTCATGCCGATGGATTCTGCATCTAAAAGTTTAAAAATGGTCGTTTTTTCAAGGTGATCCGGACAAGCAGGATAGCCCGGTGCTGGACGGATTCCACGATATTTCTCTGCAATTAAATCAGGGTTTTCAAAGTTTTCATCGGAAGCATAGCCCCAATATTCGCAACGAACTTTTTCGTGCAAGTATTCGGCCGCAGCTTCTGCAAATCGATCTGCCAATGCCTTTAACAAGATGGCAGAATAATCATCATGATTTGCTTCAAACTCTGCTAACTTCCCTTCTATTCCTAAACCTGCACACACGGCAAAACAACCTACATAATCCTGCTGATCATTGGCGATATAGTCTGCTAAAGCACGATTGGCCGCAGACTTAGCTTTTTTACTTTGCTGACGAAGGGTCTGAAATACCGCTTTCGTTTTACCCTCCTCAAAGAGCTCTATATCATCAAGATCCTTCCGCATCGCTGGCCATATTCCAAATACACCTTTGGCTTCCAACCAATTTTCAGAACAAATCTTATTGAGCATTTCTTGCGCATCCTCAAACAACTTAGTGGCCTCCTCCCCAACCACTTCATCCTTTAAAATTTTGGGATACTTACCGTGTAATTGCCAAGTTTGGAAAAATGGAGTCCAATCAATATAGTTTCGCAAAAGCTTTAAATCAAAGTTTAAAGGCTCTTGACGACCTAGGGATTTTGGTGTAAAAATCTCCTGATTTGAAAAGTTCAACTTTAAACGATTTGCTCGTGCTTCCTCCAGGGATAGTAATTCCTTTTGCCGAGCACGATTAAGATAAGATTCGCGAAGTTTTAAATATTCGTCCTTTACCTGTTGGTGATAGTCGGCTCTAGTCTTTTTATTGGCCAGGGTTTGAGCAATTGGAACGCTCCTGCTAGCATCATTAACATGCACAACAATATTGGAGTACTCGGGGAAAATCTTCACCGCTGTATGCGCCCGAGAGGTAGTTGCTCCGCCAATCATCAAGGGCAGGTCCAATTTTTGGCGCTCCATTTCCTTAGCTACCTCAATCATTTCATCTAAGGATGGGGTAATCAAGCCGCTTAAGCCGATAACATCCACTTCTTCTCTCTTAGCCGTTTCAATAATTTTCTGAAGCGGAACCATCACCCCGAGGTCAACAATATCAAAATTATTGCAGGCAAGAACTACTCCTACGATATTCTTTCCAATATCATGAACATCTCCCTTTACCGTGGCTAACAGAATTTTACCTTTCTTTTGCACTTCTGAGCTAGCGGCCTTCTCAGCTTCTAAATAAGGTTCCAAATAAGCCACCGCCTTTTTCATAACCCGAGCAGATTTCACCACTTGAGGTAAAAACATTTTCCCCGATCCGAAGAGACCACCCACCACGTTCATCCCGTCCATTAAGGGCCCTTCTATCAAAGCTAAAACCTTATCAAAATTAGGTCTCGCTTCTTCGACGTCGGCTTCTATATAATCTACAATTCCTTTTACCAGGGCGTGCTCAATCCGCTTTTCTACTGGTGTTTCTCGCCAACTAAGATCTTTTACTTTCGACTTCGCTGAACCTTTTACTGTTTCTGCAAATTCTAAAAGGCGCTCCGTAGAGTCTTCCCTTCTATCAAGAAGCACATCCTCTACTCGCTCCAATAAATCTTTTGGTACTTCCTCGTACACTTCCAACATCGTAGGATTTACAATTCCCATATCCATCCCGTGTTGAATACCATGATAAAGAAAAGCGGCATGCATCGCCTCACGCACTAATTGGTTCCCTCTAAAACTGAAGGAAACGTTGCTTACCCCGCCACTAACCTTGGCTCCAGATAAATTTTCTTTAATCCATTGGGTAGCCTCAAAAAATTCTAGGGCATTTCTTCGATGTTCTTCTATGCCGGTGGCTACCGGGAAAATATTAGGATCAAATATGATGTCCTCTGCGGGAAAGCCTAGCTCATCTACCAAAATTCGATACGAACGCTCGCAAATTTCAATTCGCCTTTGATAAGTATCGGCTTGCCCTGCCTCATCAAAAGCCATTACAATTACCGCAGCGCCATAGCGCCTAACCAAATTAGCTTGGCGTTTAAATTCATCTTCGCCCCCCTTTAAACTAATGGAGTTTACTACCGACTTCCCTTGCACGCATTTTAATCCTGCCTCAATAATTTCCCATTTCGAAGAGTCAATCATAATTGGTATGCGGGCAATATCAGGCTCTGACGCTATCAGGTTGAGGAACTTCACCATGGCCGCTTTACCATCAAGCATTCCTTCATCCATATTCACATCGAGAATCTGCGCGCCACCCTCTACTTGATCCCGGGCAATCTCCAAAGCTTCATCGTATTTATCCTCTTGGATTAGTCGTAAAAACTTTCGCGAGCCAGTAACATTGGTACGCTCGCCAACATTTACAAAATTGGAAGCCGCACTGATATTTAGAGGTTCTAGTCCAGATAGAAACATGCTAATTGAGTTAAATGAGACAATTAATTGTGATGAACCGTAATTAACTTCAAGCTTGACTTTCCATTGACTTCACACCGAACTCCCTGGCCTTTCTACCAATTACTAGATCAGCAATTACCTTTATATGCTCCGGGGTGGTACCGCAGCAGCCACCAATAATATTGACTAGATTCTGGTCGAGGTACTCTTTAATAAGAAGTCCCATTTCTTCAGGACCTTGGTCGTATTCACCAAAAGCATTGGGCAATCCCGCATTGGGATGAGCCGAAGTAGCAAAAGGTGCTTTACGATTTAAAATGCTGAGATATGGTCTTAATTGATCGGCCCCAAGGGCGCAGTTTAAGCCAATGGAAAGAAGTGGCACATGACTCAAACTTGTTAAAAAAGCTTCCGTTGTTTGTCCAGATAAGGTTCTTCCCGAGGCATCGGTAATTGTACCGGAAACCATGATTGGATACTCCCGACCTAGCTCATCAAACAATTCTTGAATTGCAAAAAGAGCGGCTTTGGCATTGAGCGTATCAAAAACAGTTTCCACCATCAAAATGTCTACGCCACCCCTAATTAAAGCTGCCGCTTGTTCTTTGTAATCAGCTGCTAGGCTATCAAAATCAATGGCTCTAAAACCGGGATTATTTACATCCGGACTTAAGCTGGTTGTTTTGTTGGTTGGCCCCATGGATCCCGCTACCAGTCGAGGTTTATTGGGCTCTTTGGCACTAAACTCATCAGCGGCTTCACGCGCTAAACGAGCGGCTGCTTCATTAATCTCAGGCACCAAATCTTCCATGTGATAATCGGCCATGGAAACTCGGGTACTATTAAAAGTGTTGGTTTCGATTATATCTGCGCCAGCGGCTAAATATTCGCGGTGAATATCCTTAATGATCTCGGGCTGACTAAGGCTCAGCAAATCATTGTTCCCTTTTAAATCATGGGGATAGTTGGCGAATCGCTTACCGCGATAATCCTCCTCAGTAAGTTTATGCCTTTGGATCATGGTTCCCATGGCGCCATCCAGCACAAGTACGCGTTCTTGGAGGAGTTTAAATATAGCTTCTTTGGTCATTATCGTATTTTAAACGACTCACCAAAAAGCTTCGGTAAAATGATAAGGATTTGTTTAGAAACGCCTCTTATCTTTCCCCGGCACTGCCGAGGTGGGATGTAGCACCCGCCCTAAGGGGTTGCTAAGACATCAACGGGCCCAATCCCTCCGTCTTTCTGGATAAGTCGAAGACAAATGTAAGCGCGGGAATTGATTAGTGCAAATCCTTTGGCTCAACAATCCAATCTTCAGGAATATCCTCAGTAGATTTATAATGATAGCGAAGTTGATATTTGAGTCCTTTGGAATTGGTGAAGTTCTGCTTTAAAATTCTTCCAAAGAAGTCCTCCGCACTGTATTCTAGTATTTCGCCATTACGCGAAATAGAACCAATAGTTGGAATACCGCTTTCGGTTTGTTGTAGATTAATTTGAACCCTAAATCCACTTCGCCTCACGATATAAGCATCATAGTGAAGACGTGGTATAAAGGAGTAGTAAATTATTCCTGAGCCGAAGGTTCTTCGTGGCCACCCATTTACCTCTTCTACCGCAGTGCGCCAAAGGGTGTTTCGCTGTTGCAGAAAAAACCAAGGCTGAATCGCCACCACATCGTAATCTTCTCGTTGCATATTTTCTGGGAAAAACTTCAGCTGCGAATTCCAGTCAAAATCTAGGCGAAAGCTGCGCAAACTATCGCCATTCTGATCCCAAACTTGAACTTCGATATAATCCATAAAATCACGTTCCTCGAAACGATCCAAATAAATAAAGGGCTGGTGCTCCACATAGTGTTGAGGATTCCCATAATAGTCAGAAGCCGAAAAAGAGCGATGATTAATAATAGTGCCATCAAAATTGCGGGCTCTCATTTGCTGCGCTAACCAAGGCTTTACGGGCTGATGCGAATAACTAAACTCCTCGGGAAGTAGGAGTATTTTTTGATCTGGTAAGGATTTACCTTTTTCAAAAACCTGGGGATTTGTTTCGATGGGTGGGCTAAAATGAAAATCGGTGGGAGGTCGAGAATCCATGCGGTAGGTTACGCAGGAAACTAAGAACAAAGAGAGAATAAGTAGGGGGCTAAACTTCTTCATAAAATGGCTTTGAAAAGAAAAAATCAAATTCAGTGCCAGTCTACTTAGTAGTTGTTTTTAATGCCTCTATTTGTGGAAAAAGCTCAATACATGAGCGAGGAGTATACAGGCCTTCCTTTACAATTTCAACCTTGGCCTTCTCCTTAGTAAGTTTTGATTCCGGCTGGATGGGGGCGGGTCTTAAAATCCACTCCTCCGGAACTTGCTCTTTACGTTTATAGCTATACCGGTAAATATACTTCGCACCATTGGGCATGCTAATCTCTTCTTGAAGAACCCTCCCTAGCAACTCGGTTCGTTTTATATCCATGGCCTTTCTATTGGCCTTCCCTTCCCCCACATACCAACGACCATTGGCATCAAAAATCAAATTGAGTTCAAAGTCTATGTCGCCTTTCACCACATAGTATCTCCAGCCTAGAGGTTTATAATTTATTTTCAATTTTCGACTACTTAAAGTTAACCTACGAAAGGTCCACCCGTTCCCGTTTGTAGCCTTGCGGTCTTCCCATTCTTCGCCTCTCTGATAAAGAAAAAACCAAGGCTGAATAAGTACTGATTGGATATCACTTCCCTTAAAACTTGGTAATTGTTCAATTTGCCCTTGCCAATTAATGTTCATTTCATAGTCGTGGCTTTCGCCTGATGGATTTTGGACTTCAATTCTTACTCGGTCCAAGAAGTTTCGTTTTTCAATATTGCTCAGGTAAATAAAAGGCTGGTAATCACATTCATTCCAATAATTGGTGTAAACCCGATAATTAGGGGTATAAACGTAGTCGCTATCTGTTAGCATAAAGATCACATCAAAAACATTAGGCCCGGCATCTCTCTCTTCTTCATAAACAGCCTCATACTGTCGATGGATATAAACCCCATCCATATTTCGTTCCTTAAGCGATTTCTTCCATTGCGCATAGTTAAAATTATAGGCTCGGATGTGCTCGAAACCGCCTAATACCAAGGGTTCTTTAGGACTTGCTTCAGCCGCAATAAAGTCTAGTTTATCAATTGGATAGGCCGGACTAATCAAGGCATCTTCGGTAGGTTTTGGGCTTTGATAATAGGTAGCACAAGAGCTTAGAAAAAGAGAAGATAGAACCAGTCGAAGCAAAAAAGATGTACTCATGATTTTGTTTTCCGAGACTAAAACAAAGTCCGCACCAGAAAATAAAAATGAATGAACAGCCACTTGGAAAATTTTCTACATTTGCCGCCTGAGTGGACAAATTTGGCTGATTGCAACCACCTTAAAAAATGCTAAACCAGTTTAGCGTAAGCAATTGGCCTTCTTAAACCTCAGCTCAAAAAAATAAAGAAGTCTATGTCTTACCTATTTACCTCAGAGTCCGTTTCCGAAGGACATCCCGATAAAATTGCCGATCAAATTTCTGATGCTATCCTGGATCACTTTTTAGCCTTTGATCCAAATTCCAAGGTAGCTTGTGAAACATTGGTTACTACTGGTCAGGTAGTTTTAGCTGGCGAAGTGAAGTCTGAAACCTATTTAGATCTTCAGCAAATTGCTCGTAACGTGATCAATAAAATTGGTTATACGAAGAGTGAATACATGTTCGAAGGCAATTCTTGTGGAATATTATCCGCAATCCATGAGCAGAGCCAAGATATCAACCAAGGAGTTGACCGTGGTAATATCGAAGAGCAAGGTGCCGGGGATCAAGGGATGATGTTTGGTTACGCCACCAACGAAACTGATAATTACATGCCTTTGGCTTTGGATTTAAGTCATCGCATTTTGCAAACCTTAGCCGACTTACGTCGAGATGGTAGCGAAATTGGGTATCTACGTCCGGATGCTAAAGCCCAGGTAACTATTGAGTATAGCGATGACCACAAACCCGTGCGCATCGACGCAATTGTTGTTTCTACCCAACATGATGATTTTGTAAAACCTGGTAATGGCTTAAATGCCGAGCAGGCCGATAAGCAAATGTTGGATCAGATTCGTAAAGACATTGTTGAAGTACTAATCCCTAAAGTTAAAGCCCAACTTAGTCCAGAGCTACAAGCGCTTTTTGGCGACGATATTAACTACCATATTAACCCTACCGGCAAATTTGTAATTGGCGGCCCGCATGGAGACGCTGGATTAACGGGTCGTAAGATTATTGTAGATACTTATGGCGGTAAGGGAGCGCATGGTGGCGGTGCTTTTAGCGGTAAAGATCCAAGTAAAGTAGATCGTTCTGCGGCTTATGCTGCTCGCCATATTGCTAAGAATTTGGTTGCCGCAGGGGTGGCCGATCAAATTTTGGTGCAGGTTTCTTACGCAATTGGTGTTGTAGAACCAATGGGGGTATTTGTGGATACTTATGGATCGGCAAAGGTTGATTTAAATGATGGACAAATCGCCGCTAAGGTGCGAGAACTCTTCGACTTACGTCCGGGTTTAATTGAAAAGAACTTAAAGCTCCGAAATCCTATTTACTCTTCTAGCGCCGCGTATGGACATATGGGTCGAAAGAATGAAGTGGTGAAGTTAAACTTCGAGCGTCCCGACGGAATTGGTACCGAAAACAAAGAAGTGGAAGTAGAATTGTTTACTTGGGAAAAACTAGATCGAGTGAATGATGTGAAAGCCGCTTTTGGCTTATAATCCACCAGCTAATATTTAGAAGAAGGTCCCATATTTTTTGGGGCCTTTTTTTTTTTGAAATACCTAGTTTTAGGGAGATGTATTTAAGATGATGCAGAAATATTCTAAATGGTTAATTCTACTCCGGATAAGCAGTTGTTGGCTTTTAACCGCTTGTGATTGTTATTTCCAAGGTTCTGGCCTTATATTAAATTACCAAAATCAGAGGCCTATTTCTGAAGCCCAATTAGTATTTCATCGCGATGGGGCTAACAAAGACACCCTCTACACAAATTCTAAAGGGGAATTTCGATATAATGATGTTGCAGGCAATTGCGATTACAAAAACCTAGAAATTAATCACCCCAACTTTTCATCCTTAAATCTAAAAATAGAGAATGGTTTCCATGACTCCATCTGGCTGCAGCCTAAAGAAAGACAAAGAAATGAGTTAAAAGTATTAGGCTTTCAGCCAGATAAAGTTTTCACCATAGATAGCTTTCGGAGCAGTAATAGCGCCAACTCATCGGCTAAGGATTCTTTGATGTGCGATGGCTGGAAACTCAATGAAGCGGAGATTCGGCAAGTACTTGCTTCTGCGAAAGCTATAACCGGACAGGAAAGGCATTATTATTTCGCGGTCCTTCCTTGTGACTTAGAGGGCCACATTCTGCAGGGAGATCAAAAATATGGGCTCTATTTGAATGGCGGCGCATGGATCGGAATCAGTGATTCGGATAGCACCTGGTTATTTGGCAATTTCGAGCGAAGTTTAGATCATTTGTTTGTGATGCCTGTGGATCGAGAAAATGCTAATGATTAAATGTCCTCATTTACAAAAAGCTTAATCTCGACACTCCATAATTACATTGGACTATAATTTTTAAAAACAATAGCCCAGACCTTTCAAAACCATCCATGTCTATCTGTTGATGATTAGTTTTTAAGATCTTGGTTCTATGTTCTCCAAAAAAAAACCACCTCAATAAAATTGAAGTGGCTTCTTAAATATCAATTTGGTATAAACCAGATTTAGAATTTCACCATCCAACCGTAAGGATCCTCAGCGGCTCCGCTGCGTAATTCGGTTAACTCCTTTTTTATTTTCATGGCATAGCCATCTTTGGGAGTTGGGATATCAAAATCAGTTCCGCGGAAACCAATAACGTTAATTGGGCTTATTACGGCGGCGGTTCCCATTCCAAAAGCTTCTTGCAAACGACCTTCTTTGGCGGCAGCCACTACTTCATCAACTTTAATTCGACGCTCCTCAACTTTAACAATACCGCGATCGCGCAGTAAAGTAAGAATGCTATCACGGGTAATACCGGCTAAAATGCGCTCGCTTAATGGTGGGGTGATAAAGGTATCATCGATAATAAAAGCGATGTTCATAGTACCCGATTCTTCTACTAACTCATGATTAGCATGATCGGTCCAGATTACCTGAGTATAACCCTCTTTACGCGCTTGATCGGTGGCAAAAAAGGCACCACCATAGTTTCCAGCACATTTGGTAGATCCTACACCACCGGCGGCACTACGAGTGAAAGTTTCTTCTATCTTAACTTTTACATCGCCAGCATAATAAGGTCCAACTGGCGAAGTAATTATGCAGAAGGTATATTTTTCGGAGGGACGAGCAGCTACAAACTCGGAGCTTCCAAACATAAATGGACGCAAGTATAAGGAGTGATCGGCTTCTTTAGGTACCCATTCGCGATCAAGATCAACAAGGGCCTTAATACCATCCATAAACCACTCTACAGGAAATTCGGGCATAAACATGCGACGAGCCGAATGATTTAATCGCTTGGCATTGGCTTCCGGCCGGAAAATGCCAATTTCACCATTCTCCATATAATAAGCCTTTTGTCCTTCAAAAATAGCTTGACCATAATGCAAGGTGTGCATGGCAGGTGTAAAACTTAGAGGACCATAGGGCTTAATTTCTGGCTCTGACCAGGACCCATCGCTGTACTCAGCAATCAACATATGATCACTGAATTGAGTCCCAAAAACCAGATTTGAAAAGTCCGCATCTTTAAGGCGTGACTGAGTGGTTTTGGTAATCTTCATTCTAAAATCTTTAACGAGTCAAAATTAGACTCACGTTTTCGCGCTTTTGAGAGAATGCTATCTTTGCTATTGAAACAAGAGATTCAAAACATGAGAAAACTCGCATTTTTTCTTTCTGCAATAGCTCTGCTTAGCGCTTGCAAAAGTACAACAAACGAAGGTGATAGCGAAACCACCAACCCAGCCGATTCCACCATGGCGATGGCTGAAACCGCGGATACCCCCGAAGCAATTGAAAATCACTACTATGGCGACACCATCACTGAGGATGGCGCGGTTGACGTAAGTGAATTAATGGGCATGATGGAAGGTCAAGATTCTATTCGTGTAAAGATTAGAGGTACTGTAAATTCTTCTTGTCAGAAAAAAGGCTGTTGGATGCGTATGGACCTAGGTAATGAGGAGGAGCTTTTTGTTCGTTTCCGCGACTATGAGTTTTTCGTGCCTAAAAACCTAAATGGTGAGGAAGCAATTGCTGAAGGAGTAGCTTTCGTAGAGTCATTTTCCGTAGATCATCTTAAGCACCTTGCAGAAGACGCGGGTAAATCTGAAGAAGAAATTGCTGCGATTACCGAGCCAGAAGTGAGCGTAAGATTCACTGCTGATGGTGTAATCATCAAAAGCTAATTTATGACGATTAAGAAATTGATTATTGGAGGATGTCTCATTGGGGCATCCTTTTTTGTCGGCTGTCAAGAAAGCGCTAGCACTGATGTAGAATCCAGTGCAGAAACTACCGAAGAAAAAGCTGAAGCCGCTCCAAAGAAAGAATTGGACATGAATGAGCCTAGTGAGTTAGCCTTACTTATGCGCAGCATGTACGACAAAAATCTCGAGCTTAAAAAGCAGATTAAAAATGGGGAAATCCCCGAAAGCTTCCCTGAAGATTGGGTGAATATCCACAGTGCAAAATCTGATGAAAAGCTCACCGCAGCCTTTAAGGGTTTGGCAGAGCAGTACATCAAAAACATGGAGGACATTACCAAAGCTAGTACTAAAGAAGAAGGTATTAAAGCCTATAATAACATGATCTCTACTTGCGCCAGTTGTCACACCATCTACTGCCAAGGTCCTCTAAAGAAGATCAAAAAAATGAAAATCAAAGATTTCGAATCGGAAATATGAAAAGAGAATGGGTAAAAACCAATGATGGTAGTCCCAGCCTTTTTGTTCCGGAATTGAAACAGAATTATCATTCCCAGCATGGCGCGCTCCAAGAGTCGCGCCATGTTTTTATAGAGGCCGGCCTGAAGCAATTTTCCAACAAGGAAGAAATACACATTTTAGAAATTGGCTTTGGAACAGGGATTAATGCCCTTTTAAGTCATTTCGAAAAGGACCATCCCGAGCAAAAGATCACTTATTACAGCTTAGAGAAATATCCTTTAAGCGAATCCGAATGGAAAGCGATAAGCTGGCCGGAGCTTTTTAAAGAGCATCCGCCCTATGAAAGCTTCTATCGTCAATTGCATCAAGCTAATTGGGAGCAAGAAATTGAAATGCACCCTAAGTTCAAATTGCTTAAAAATAAAATCGACCTTAAAATTTTTGATGCTCCAGAGAATAGCTTTGATCTAATCTATTACGATGCTTTTTCACCCGAAGCACAGCCGGATCTTTGGACCGAGATGGTTTTTGAAAAAATGCATAAAACCTTAAAGCCAGGCGGACTTCTGGTTACTTACTGTGTAAAGGGAATTGTTCGTCGGGCGATGAAAGCAGCCCACCTCAAACTCGAAAAAATACCTGGTCCTCCCGGTAAAAGAGAAATGCTTCGCGCTACTAAAGACTGAAAGCCCGCAAGTTGCGACAACTAATCCACTCAACCATTCTGGCTTAAAGCTCGTTTCTTTGCTAAGCGATGGACATACCAAAACAAATCTTTTTTTGTCTTTTCTTGCTCTTGAGCTCATTTTCTAGTGAAGCTCAGGAAAAAATATACTTTGGCTTTGACGCTAATATTGGTTCGGAGATCTCGCTATTTGAAAGCGGAGAATACGCCCTAGCGGGAAGTAGTAATTTCAATGGGGCAAGTGCAGCATTAATAATTTTCTTCGATGCCTGTGGCGACACCCTTTGGTCTCGACAGTATTTTGAAGGCCTTAATTTCAATAAGGTTCTTCGTATTCAAAACGACAATGAATTTCTGTGGTTAGCTGCCACTTTCGGAACTAATGTTGATACCGCGATTGCCTTGCTTAAAATTGATAAGCAAGGCCAAGTAGTTCTTAGCAAGAGCATTACTGCACCCCTCGAATTTGTATGGTATCAATTCCACATCGATGTAAATGGCGATTTGTACTTCACTGGTAATTCTACTTCCACAACCGGTTTTTCCAATACTGTGCTTAAACTGAATAGTCAAGCTCAGGAAATACACGCCTTTCAATACAGTGATATTTTTATTTGGGGAATGTCGGTTCCGGCTTTATCAGGAGGAATTTTAAATACTACCGGACGAACCATCTACAAATTAGATGCTAATGGAAATATCGAATGGATTACTCGTCTCAATGGCTTTCAACAAAGTAGCATCCCTCCAATCTCCTTACCCGATGGCTATTTAGTCTTCCACAAATACATTGGCGCTATTGATCGCACTGGAGTAGTGAAACTAGACTTGCAAGGCAATGTATTATGGAGCAGTAGGAGTTTTATGCATCTCAATGCCAATAGCGCAACGGTAGACTCGGATGGACATATTCTAATGAGCTTCACCGATTACTTTTTCCAACAAATTGGCTGGGGCATTTTAGAGCTAGATGAAAATGGACGTTTTGTGAGGTCGGACTATCTCCCCACTTCAACAGGGGATCAAGTTTACGATCGTGACTTAAAACTAATTAGCGAAGATGAAATGATAATGACTGGTCTAGTTAATTTCAACCTAGCCTCTTATCAGGCTCTCACCATTCGTCGTTTAAACCGAAACCTATCTGATTTAAAAGAGTGCCAAGCAACTTCAACAACTTTACCCGCCGACACTTCCTATGCAATAAAAGACACGATCACTCCAAGCTTTAGTCCAGATCGCTATTCAGGCTTTAGTATTCAAAACTTTAACTTCCCCAGTGGACCAGGAATGCTTACTGAAAACCTCTTTTGTGGGGCTGATCCAACAGGAATTGAATTTGAATTGGGTCCTGATCGTTTTCAATGCCCCTTGGATAGCACCATTCTAAGAACTGGACTCCCTAGCTCGGCCTATAGTTATCTGTGGAGTAACGGCTCTACAGCCGATAGCATTCTGGTTCAAGAGCCTGGTCTTTATTGGTGTGAAGTGCAAAGTAATTGTGGTAATGAATCCTTTAGAGATAGCATTCTCATCAGCTTTTATCCCACCCAAGAAATAGAAATTAGTAGTCGTCCAGAATTTCCAGTTTTAGGCGATACTATTTACCTTGAGGCCAATCTGCCCACGAGCGAAATTAATTGGCAAATTGGTGATAGCAGCTATTTCGGTAATCCAATAAGTTTGATTTCTTACCCTAGTATGAGTGAAGGAATTATCGCCACCTATAGGGATAGTAATGCCTGTGAAATTCGAGATAGCCTCTTCCCTATTTTTGCTGATGGCGACCTTTTTATGCCCAATGCCTTCACACCGAATGGCGATGGTTTGAATGATGTTTTCGGCCCCGACCCAAGCAAAGTATACGAATTTGAAATGCAGGTCTTCGATCGTTTTGGTAAACGTCAAGCGGATTTAAAAAACCAGCAGTGGGATGGCGGTGACCTACCTGGAGGCTCCTATGTTTATATGTTGCGCTATCAATTAATTTCTGGCGGTGAGCTTAGAGTCATCCGAGGAATCGTAAATTTGATTCGATGAGCAACCTAGGAATAGAAGCCTTTACCATTCGAGTATATGGCATTTTGGAAAAGGATCAACAAATACTTTTATCTCGCGAAAATATCTACGGCGGGGTTTACACTAAATTCCCCGGCGGTGGATTAGAGTTTGGAGAAGGTACCATCGACTGTCTTAAACGGGAGTTTATGGAAGAATGCCAACTAAATATTAATGTGGACGAGCATTTTTACACCACCGAGGATTTTGTCCCTTCGGCCTTTTCAAATAAGATGCAAGTTATGAGCATTTACTATCGTGTTAGCTGCGATGACCTCAGTCCACTATTGCATAGAACGGCTCCTAGCAAATTCGAAAAGCATGGCGATCAAGACCTAATTTGGAAGAAGCTAGAGGAACTAAATCCGCATGAGCTCAATTTACCAATAGATCGATTGGTAGCTGAAAAGTTGCTAGCTAGCTGACTTTTATCACCAAAAAAAACAATAAGGCGAATTATTTTCGGGGCATTAAAAACTAATCATGTACCGAAACTTATTTATTTCCTTAGTACTTATCCTCCACTTAACCAGCCTTCATGCGCAAGATGAGCTCTGGCTGGAGCCAATTTCTCTAAACACTAATTCAGGGCTTCAATCTTTTGCCCACGCCGAATTCCAAGGAAACTTCTATTTAATTGGTGGGCGTTTGGATGGTCTTCATCAGCGACAGCCTTTTGCTTCTTTTGATAATTCGGGTCACAATGAAGATCTGTGGATTATTAAAGGGGATAGCCTTTTAGAAAAACTTCAGCTCGATCATTTACCGGATAGCCTTTTCGACCAGCTACGGTCCACCAACTTAAACTTTTACCAGGAAGGCAACTACCTCTATCTAATTGGTGGATATGGGATTTCAAACCCCAGTGGGAATCATATCACACACCCCTACCTCACCATTTTAGACTTAAATCAATTGACGGGCTTAAATAATGGCGACCCCGTGCCTAGTTCCGCATTTCAACAAATTGAAGACCCAAATTTTGCAGTAACGGGAGGTCAATTACGACGGGTGGATACTCTATTTTATTTAGTGGGCGGACATCGATTTGATGGTCGTTATAACCCTCATAATGGACCAAGTTTCACTCAAACCTATACCAATGCTGTTCGAAGATTTAGTGTAAGCGGACAATTCCCAAACTTCCAAGTTCAGTGGACCACTGCCTTTACCGATGCTCAATTATTGCATCGCCGTGATTATAATGTGGCTCCAGAAATCAAGGAAGACGGAAGTTATGGCTTAGTCGCCTTTACAGGAGTGTTTCAAACCAATGTTGATCTACCCTATTTAAACTCCGTACGAATTGATGAAAATGGGGCCACGGAAATTCCAAACTTCACCCAGTATTACAATCATTACCATTGTGCTAATGTGGCCCTATTCGAGGCCTCTGCTAATCGAATGCACACGCTCTTTTTTGGCGGAATAGCACAATACTTCGACCTTAATGGTGTGCGCACTCAAGATAATGATGTGCCATTTGTAAATACCATTGCCCGCGTTAGTCGCGATAATTCAGGGCATTTTACCGAGCAGAAGCTAAATGTAGAAATGCCCGCATTATTAGGTGCTGGCTCGGAGTTTTTCTTAGCACATGGCGTTCCAGAATCTGCACCGGGCATAATCGATTATGATGCGCTAACGGGCGATACTGTGCTCTTAGGCTATATCTTCGGAGGGATTGAAAGTTCAGCGCCCAACATTTTCTTTAGCAATACCGGAACCCAAAGTTCTGCCACCCCACGCTATTTTAAAGTTTGGCTTATTAAGTCGCAAATGAATATTGGGGCAATTGAAATTGACGGTGATAAATCCCAATTCGCTTGGCAACTTGCTCCTAATCCTGGTGGTGCTCCTCAAATTTGGTATGCACAGCCAGGACCTAATGCTAAAATGGAGCTGCGCTTTCGTGATGAGAGTGGTAAATTAATTTGGAGTACCAAATGGATTCACGATGGTTCTCAAGAACAGCAGAAATTAGATCCACAGAAGTTAAAAAGCGGAACCTACTTGGTAGAGCTTCATTTAAACGAAACAATAAACTCTGTGCAGCGCTGGGTTTACCGCGAATATTGAACATCCTCACGAATAGGTGGTTAATTTATTCTAATATTGATCACCAATAGGCTTTAATGAAAGTATTAATTAGCGGGGGCAGCGGACTAATCGGTCGAGAAATAAGCGAGCAACTTTTAAGAAAAGGCCATCAAGTGGGATGGTTGAGCAGGAGCTCAATTAAAGAGAATCCTCAAATTCAAGTTTTTAGCTGGGATCCAGATCGTATGGAGATTGACCCAGCGGCCATAGAATTTGCAGATGCTGTAATAAACTTGGCTGGAGCTAGTATTGCGGAACGCTGGACCCCACATTATAAAAATATTATTCTGCGCAGTCGTGTAGATGGTACGCGTCTTTTATTTAATCGCTTTCGCGAAGATGGTAAATCGCTAAAAGCCTTCGTTAGTGCTAGTGCCGTGGGCTATTACCCCAATAGTGAAGATGAGCTTTTTACGGAAGACTCTGCTCCCGGAAGTGATTTTCTGAGCCTAATCTGCCAGAAATGGGAACAAGAAGCGCAAAACTTTGAAGAGCTAAATATACGTACCGTAAGATTGCGAATTGGCATTGTGCTCGACCCTGAAGAAGGTGCTTTATCGCAAATGGCAGCTCCCTTAAAATGGGGATTTGGTGCGCCATTAGGCAATGGAAAGCAGTGGATGCCCTGGATACATCGCTATGATTTAGCCGCTATGTTTGTGCATGCTTTAGAAAATGAATCTGTTTCAACTGGCGTGTATAATGCGGTTGGCCCGAAAAACCTACGCAATGCCGAGCTTACTACAACTCTTGCTAAAGTTTTAAAGAAGCCCTTGTTTTTACCGCCGGTACCTGCTTTCATGCTGAAATTACTTTTAGGCGAAATGGCAGCAATTGCCTTGGCAAGTACCAAGTGCAGCAATTCTAAAATATGTTCCACCGGCTTTCAATATCAATTTACTTCCTTGGAATCTGCTTTAAAAGAGCTCTATCTCAGATAGATTTTTATTTTTGACCCCTTCCAAAAAAACAATGTTCTTTATGAAACGTGCATCTCTTTTGATTTTAATGCTGTTTGGCGCTGGCCTTTGGGCGCAAACTCCAAATGTGAATACCAGCCGCTTTCGCCAGATGAAAGATCTGCTACCTACTCCAAACATGTACCGCACAGGCGGTGGAGCTCCAGGGTCTTTCTACTATCAACAGCAGGCGAATTACAAAATGAAAATTCGTCTCGATGATGCCAATCAGCGCATTTATGGAGAACAAACCATTACCTACATTAATAATGCCCCCGAAACCCTCGAATACCTTTGGGTTCAGCTGGATCAAAATATGCGGGCGCAAAACAGTCAAAGCCAACAAATAAAAACCGGCGATGTAGGTCGTAGTATGAGTGCCTATGAAATTCGTAAGATGTTTTACGACTTTGATGGCGGTTTTAAAATAGATGCCGTTAAAAACGAGCAGGGTCAAGACCAAGACTATAAAATAAACTATACCATGATGCGCATTAACTTGGATGCACCTCTAAAAACAGGGGATAGTGTAAGCTTTAGCATTAGCTGGTGGTATAATATTAATGATCGGGCTAAGTATGGCGGTCGTTCTGGACTAGAATATTTTGAAGATGAGGATAACTACCTCTACACCATTGCTCAGTTTTTCCCGCGTATGGCCGTTTACAATGATGTGGAAGGCTGGCAGAACAAACAATTCTTAGGGAGCGGCGAATTTGCTTTACCCTTTGGTGATTACGATGTAGAAATTACAGTACCTGCAGACCATGTAGTTGGTGCAACCGGAACCCTTCAAAATGCTGAAGAAGTATTAAGTGAGGAACAGCTAGAACGTTTGGAGGAAGCACGAGAAAACACCAAAGACCCTGTATTTATAGTTACTGAATCTGAAGCTCGTAAAGCAGAACGCGGCTCTAGTGATGAAGAGAAAACTTGGCACTTTAAAGCTAAGAATGTGCGTGACTTTGCCTTCTGCTCTAGTCGCAAATTCATTTGGGATGCCATGGCAGTTAAATTTGGTGATCGTACCGTGCTTGCTATGAGCTATTACCCTAAAGAAGGAAATCCCCTATGGGAGCGCTATTCAACTCGCGTGGTAGCGCATACCCTAAAAGTTTATTCTAAATACACCTTTGATTATCCTTACCCAGTTGCCATTAGTGTACACACCGATCGCATTGGCATGGAGTACCCAATGATTTGCTTTAACGGTGGCCGTCCCGAAGCCGATGGAACCTACAGCAAACGCACTAAATATGGAATGATTGGCGTGATTATTCATGAAGTAGGGCATAACTTCTTCCCTATGATTGTAAATAGTGATGAGCGCCAGTGGACTTGGATGGATGAAGGCTTAAATACCTTTGTGCAATACCTAACCGAGCAAGAGTGGGAAGAAAACTATCCTAGTCGTCGCGGTCCTGCCTACAAGATTGCTCCTTACATGGCTTCCGAGAAAAAAGATATGGTGCCGATCATGACCAATTCGGAATCCATATTACAATTTGGGAACAACGCTTACGGAAAGCCGGCTACTGCTTTAAACATCTTGCGAGAAACAGTTATGGGGCGTGAGCTATTCGATTATGCCTTCAAAACCTATAGCCGACGCTGGATGTTTAAACACCCTACTCCTGCCGACTTCTTTAGAACCATGGAGGATGCTAGTGGGGTAGATTTAGACTGGTTTTTCCGAGGTTGGTTCTATACGACTGATAATGTAGATATCGCTTTAAGCAATGTGCAATGGTATAAGATGGATACCGAAAATCCGGATGTAGAAAAGCCACGTGAGCGCAAAGAAGCCCAAAATGAGTTTATAGGAGATACCCGTAATGCCGAAGAATTAGAAGGTAAACGCTATAGCGATGAACATCCCCAAATGGCCGACTTCTACAATGAGAATGATGATTTTACGGTCTTGCCCTATGATCGCAAAAAGTATAAGAAGTTTAGAGAGAGTTTAAGTGAAGAAGAAAAACGCTATTTAGATGCTGATTGGAATTTCTACGAGATAGAATTTGAAAACCAAGGTGGACTAGTTATGCCTGTTATTCTGCGCTTTACTTTTAGTGATGGAAGTACAGAGGTAAGTAGGCATCCTGCTGAAATCTGGCTAAAGAATGAAGAGTCTTTTAAAAAGGTTTTCATTTTTGAGAAAGAAGTAGTTAAGATAGAACTCGATCCATTCTTGGAAACCGCTGACACCGACTTCAGTGATAATTTCTGGCCAGAGCAAAATAAAGCCACTCGTTTCGACCTTTATCGCTCTCGTAATTACGGTGGCGGCAAAAACCGAATGCAAGAGGCAAAAGAATAATAAATAGGGCATATGCCCTATAGTTTGGCATTACTCCTTAAACTTACTTTGGAGACGTAGCAATATTGCTATTATCCTTCCCCCTCTATAGAGCCTTGAATCATTTTTGATTCAAGGCTTTTTACTGCTATTCATAACCGCTTGGGAATAACTTTTTCCACTCCCCTTAAAATTTGAGCTCCGCAAATCGAAATTTGTCCCATGCAATCAAAGCATTTAAAAATAGGCTTATTGGCTTCACTATTGATTGGTCTTAGTGCATGTAAAGCCCTGCGTGAAATGCCCTCAAAAACTAGGGAGTACGATCGTAAGCGCAATCCTCAGTTTGAGCATGAAGTGCTTGAGGATAAGGAGCAATCATCATCCTCTACTGAAGAGGATGATTCGGAAGTCTCGTCTAGTTCCATAGCTTCGGAATATTCTGGCAAGCTCGAATCTTTTATTAATGATTGGTACGGAACTCCGCATCGCATGGGAGGAATGACTAAGAAAGGTGTTGATTGTAGTGGTTTTGTGATTATTGCTTACCGAGAGGTTTTTAATCGAGAGTTTAGGGGCCGTCGTGCTGAAGACCTATTTTCAGAAATGAAGGCCCTAGATCGGGATGAACTCGAATACGGCGATTTAGTGTTTTTCAAGGTCCGTGGTCGCCGAATTGATCATGTTGGAATATACCTTGGCAAAGGAGATTTCGCCCACACAAGCTCCAGCCGCGGGGTAATGATTTCAAATCTTTCCAATGTTTATTGGAGCAAGCGGTATTTTAAAGGCGCCAGATATAAATCTTAGCGTAAGCTACTGCCTACCGCTGCCCACCAGGGATGAATCTCATAGCTTAGTCGACCTGCACGAACCGCAGGATCGGCCTGAACACAGGCTTCTGCCTTTTCCATATTTGGAACTCTTAAAACAACAATACCCCTTAATTCGGTATCGTCGCCCATCGGTCCAGCTATATCCAACTGACCAATATTTGCTAGGGAATCCATATGAGCTAAATGCGCTGTTTGGATCTTCATAGCTTCCTCTTTATTCTGACTGCGAGAGCTACCACTTTTCAAGAAAACTAAGAAATACTTCTTCATCACAAAGGTGGTATCACCCTCGGTCATTTCAAATGTTTCGAAACCTTGTTCATCAACTTTAACCTGCGCCTCACTAAGAAATGGAAGAACTAATAAACTAAGAATCAATAATTTCTTCATGATTCTAATTTAGTCTATTCCAGCTAATTTTATCTCCCTTCTTTAAACCTAGCTCATCGCTAAGACCACCTTTAACTTCTAAAACCATCGAGGCAGGTCCTTCACTAGGTAGTGATCGCTCATTAAGAGGTTCCGCATTTTTCTGGATGCTCACAATTTTATTCTGGCTATTAATGAAAATGATATCCAAGGATACGAAGGTATTCTTCATGTAGAAGGATTGAGGACGCTCCTGTGGCATTAAGAAAAGCATTCCCGTATTCTTATCCATGCTCTTGCGATGCATCATTCCATATTGGATTTCGGCGGTAGATTCGGCCAACTCAATGTCTAAGGCTACAATTGTATCTACTCCAGTACTATCTAAAACCGCTAATTCTGCTTCTTTAGTAAAGCTGGGTTCTACCCTAGCAGGATGTGGTTTCTTTATAGACTTGGTGCTCTTTCCGCTTGGTAAAATAGTGAACACCAACCAGGCTCCAAAAGCTAATAGCAAGGCAATGGCGATTACTCTATTCTTTTTCATCCTTTGATTTTTTTGGCCGCAATACTAAAATATAGACCGGCCAAAACGAGCGGTATACTCAGACTTTGACCGATATTGATACTATTACCTTCTTCGCTACTTACTTGATTCTCCTTTATAAATTCGATGGCAAACCGGAATCCAAAGACTAAGATCAAGAACAAGCCAAAAAGGAAACCTACTCTTTGCCGCACATCGGCTACCAAGTATAATCGCGCTAAAATGAAGAAGATTACCAAGTATCCTATGGCTTCATAAATTTGAGTAGGACTTCTTGGATAACCCCTTGCTTCTATGGTGCCCTGCATTCTTTCAGATTCATCCCAAACAATCTCTACCCCGGTTATCTTCATGTTTAAGTCCTCCTTGGAACTTTGGTCTAGCAGTGGTTTTATGGATTTCCGTACCAAGGTTGCTGCCTGCTCGCGATTCGCGATTTTATCGCTAAAGGTGAGCTCCAAATCGTAGAGAGGGTAAGTTAGTTCGTCCTCAATTTGATACTCATCTTTCTCAATAAAATTAACCTCCGAAATATAGCCGTCAGTGGTCATCATTATTCGCTCTCGCACCGGATTAGTAAAAACCATTTCCCAGGCGGAGTTAGAAACATCCCCATAAATTTCGGAGTTTGCGAGGTTTCCTAATCGAATAAAGCATCCCGCAATGGCGACAGTGATAACCACTCGATCTAAAATCCAAAGTGGGGATTTATTGAGCTCACGGCGAGCATAAAGAATCATAGCAATTATTATGGCAATGGCCGCCCCGTGACTCGCTAGGCCTCCTTTCCAAACCATGAATATCTCCATGATATGGTTAGAGTAATAATCCCACTGGTAAAAGAAAACATGCCCTAAACGAGCACCAATTATTGTGGCCACTACGGTGTAGGTGAGTAAGGTATCCAGCTTCTGCTGAGGAATGCCTTCCTTCTTAAAAATGCGCTTCATAATGAAGTAACCCAATACAAAGCCGCCTGCAAATAGCAAACTATAGTAGCGAAGGGTGAAAAAGCCAAGGTCTAATCCACGACCAAGATCCCAGGTAATACTCAGAAAATGATTCATCATTTCGATTTGCGGGGGAAATTAAAAAATAAAGGCCTAAGGAAGGCGCTCTAGGCCAGCTTTTGCTTTTTGTTGCACTCCTTCATGAAAAGGATAATTCTCGAGGGCGAGTGCCGCTTTATAATACTGTTTACTGCGTGTCCAATTGCCTTTCTCTTCAAAGAGGATAGCTACTTGTAAAGTACTATTAGCTAGGCTAAAAGTCACTGGTTGTGGATATTTCAAAGCTTTCAAAAACTCGGGAATCGCTTGGTCTCTTAAACCCAACTCTTGTAATGCACGAGCCCTACGGTAATGAAACTCCTGTTTTTCCCATTCCTTTTTACAATATTGATTGAGCTGTTCTGGCTTTAGATATTCCACAACTTTGGAATATCGTCCAGCATCAAATTTTAGCCGTGCCTTTATAAGGTAAGTATTAAAGCCTCTCTTGGCTTCATCCAAGGCCTGCTTGTCCGATCCAGTGAGGGTTTCGGCCTCGGTTAAAATCTTTTGGCGGTAGGTCTCTGCTTGTGCCTTCTCCCCTTTTAAAAGATGGTACCAAGCCAAATAGCGGTAAGTAGATTTACGGTGCTCATTATCTCGACTTCGCTCTAAAAATAATTGAAACTGCTTTTTCGCCTCCTCAGGGTTTACCATCAGGGCAACTTTACCCGTATAGTAATTGAAAAAAGGAATTTCTAAATAGGCATTTCCTTGCGGACACTTCTGCATCAAGTTAAGCGCAGCTTCGGCATCTCCGGCACTTAAGCGCTGTTGGGCCTCTAGGTAAATGAAAAATGCCGAGGCGTCCACATTCATTCCTAATGTGTAGAGACTAACCTGTTCCTCTGTTTCCAGCTCATAGTTCACATAGGCATAAACAAAGCCAAAATAGTTTTGATGAAATTTTAATTTAGGATCTGCGAGGCTGTAGTAATAGCCGTTACGAATCATGCTTAGACCTTCCTCGATATTGCCTTTAAAACCGAATAATGAGGCCACAGATTTATAGTCAGAAGGTAAGCTCCCCACAGCAGTTTGCAGCACGCCGTATGGAATCAAAGTAGGGATAAACTCCGGGAACTCTTCCAAATTATCTGACAGGAGATTATAAGCCCGGTAAAAGCCCCAAGCAGCCTTTATATTATGTTTAAACTTACCGAAGGCTCCTGATCGGCCTAAGGACATTTCTGCTAGAAAAACCCGTTTATAAGGCTCGCTATCTGGTAACTGCTCTACCTTTTCAAACAATAGATCCAGTTTGCCCTCCTGGCTATTGAACCAATCTTCATCCTCTACAAAGAAGGCCCGAATGCAAATAGCGGCCGCCTCCAAATAATCCGGTACTCGATTATCAGGATTGGTTTTTCGCTCCCTGCTGAGGATATTATCGAGGTCATTGTAACGAACTTCGGCTATTGCCAGAATACCATCCTCCATGGCCTTATTAAACTCAGCCTTCTGGGCTTGAGCCAAGGTGGAAACGAGAAGTAGCAGTGAGAGTAAAAGTTTTCGCATAAAAAAAGGGATCCGCTAAGATCCCTCATTTTCATTTTATTTTCGCTTGGAAGTGAAGAATTTCTCCATTTTCTCTTCTTCTTCTCGAGCTAAATCCGGATCGACCAAAATTCGACCAGAATGTTCATCGGTGATGATTTTCTTTCGAGCAGCAATTTCTAACTGACGCTGTGGTGGGATGGTAAAGAAGGAACCACCAGAGGCTCCGCGTTCAACCGCTACAACCGCTAAACCATTGCGAGCGCTATTGCGTAATCGAGTGTAGGCTTTCAACAAACGCTCTTCAATTACCTTTTGCTGCTTAGTTGATTCTTTCAATAAAGCATCTTCCTCATCCTGGGTTTCCTTAAGGATGTTATCGAGCTCACTTTTCTTGAATTCCAAGTGAGACTTACGCTCTGCTAACTTCTCATCAGCGGTTGCGATAGCTTCCTTCTTGGTATCAATTTTAGCTTTAAATTCTTTGATGCGCTTTTCGGCTAACTGAATTTCCAGCTCTTGAAACTCAACCTCTTTAGATAGAGCATCGAACTCGCGATTGTTTCGCACGTTCTTCTGCTGAGCTTCGTATTTCTTAATTTTTTCTTCTGATTCTTTGATCAGGTTTTTCTTGGCGCCAACTTCGTGCTCCAATTCTTCGATATCCACCTTAAGCTTATCGATCCGGGTCTCTAAACCACTGATCTCATCTTCAAGGTCTTCCACCTCTAAAGGCAGTTCACCGCGGATATTACGGATTTTATCGATTCGGGAATCTATCAGCTGAAGATCGTAGAGGGCACGTAACTTTTCTTCAACAGTAACTTCTTTAGCCATAGAGCTATAAATAATTGATCGGGTTCGTACTGTTCTCCGTTAAAAGAACGGCAAAATTAGGGAATTTTTTCCGCAAATACTCGGCAATCAAGCCGATAGTAAAGGCCTCGTTCTCAAAATGACCAATATCTGCAATAAGTATTTCATTATCAGCCTCAAAAAACTGATGATATTTAAAATCAGAGCTTAAAAAAAGATCCGCTTGGGCGCTTTTTGCTGTAGATAAAAGGAAACTTCCACTCCCTCCACACCAGGCAACACGCTTAATTTGGCCTTTATGAGGCTTAGTAAAACGCACTACCCCTCCAAAGGTATCTTTAATTTTTTCTAAGAATTTTTGAGTATCCACAGCTTCTGCTAAATCACCCACCATACCAGAACCAATATCTTGATGTTCGTTTTCAATAGCATAGATCTCATAGGCCACTTCCTCATATGGATGCACTTCCTTCATCGCTCTAAGAACGGCAGACTCGCGATGTTGCTCCACTAATACTTCTAGCCGATACTCTTCCTCCTCATGTAAAGTGCCCCTTTCTCCTTTTGTCGGATTACTATTTTCAGAACCCCGGAAGGTACCGCTACCTTCTGTACGAAAGCTACATTTATCATACTCCCCAATGCTCCCCGCTCCTGCCTGCCACATGGCTTCACTTAGCTTCTTCCAATCGGCCTTTGGAACAAAAACAACTAGCTTTTTAAGTAGGCCCTTTTTAGGCGCCAAAATCTTTGCATTCTGAACCCCCAAACGGCGGCCAATTTCCCAATTAACACCACTTGCAACATTATCTAAATTGGTATGCAGGGCATAAATGGCGATATTATTCTGAATGGCCTTAATCAAGGCTCGTTGAGCATCGTTTTTGCCGGTTAAAGATTTAATACCACCAAAAATTAGGGGATGGTGACTTACTATCATTCCTGCCCCTTGAGCAACGGCCTCTTCTACAATTTCTTCAGTAACATCCAAAGAAACTAATACCCGACTTAAGGAAGAGTTTTGATCACCAAAAAGCAATCTGCTATTATCGTAAGACTCCTGGTAAACTAAGGGAGCCCATTCCTCGAGGGCTGCGGAGATGTCCTTGATCTTAATATCCATACCGTTCTATGCAAATCTGCTGCAAATTAAGCATCACATAGCGATATGAAAATGTTCTACAGCAATAAGATAATCGTGCTAAAAATTAATCGACAGAGCTTGACCTTGTCTTCTTTGGATGTAAAAGCAAGCCATGCCTTTAAGGTCAGTACAAAGAAGCTAAGTATTTAATTGAATAGTGCAGGTGGTTCCCTTGCCGGCTTCGCTTTCTATGCTTAACCTTGCATTCATGTGCCTACAAGCGTCGCGAACTATACTTAGGCCTAATCCGCCACCCTCTTCGCTTTTTGTTCCACTGGTGCTTACGCTGATGGCATTCTGGATCTTAACCAGAGTCTCTCTTGGTATTCCCACTCCATCGTCAATAATCTGAATTTGCAACTTAGCACCTATTTTTTGGGAGCGAAGAACTATCTCCCCACCTTGATGGGAGAATTTAAGGGCATTACTCAATAGGTTCAATAGTGCTGCGCGCAATAGAAAGCGATCCGTTCTAATTTCATCCGCTCCTGCCTCAATGATGAGGCGAATATCCTTGAATTGAATTTTTGACTTTAAGAGACCTTCCAATTCTAAAAAAAGCGATTTCAAGCTAAATTCTTGATCATGCCTTTTAAAATCACCGCGATTGATGTTAATCCAAGCCACAGTTTGATCCAGCATCTTCAAGGTAATATCTGTATCCTCCTTAATTTGAGGAATAAGCTCTTTCATTTCTTGATCACTTAACTGCTTAGCATCAAATGCTTCAAGTAAAGCTTTTAACTGAGAAACTGGACTCCTCATGTCATGGGATAGAATTGAAAGCATTCGTTCCCTAGTTTCAGAAACTTCGGCAATAGCGAGGTTCTTTTCTTTTGTGCTTCGATTTAAACGATAAAAAACAAAAGCTAGAATTAGAGCCACGGTAATTAATCCAATTAAAATGAAGGTCCTTTGCTGACTTAATTGCAGCGCCTTTTTCAAGCCTCGAGTATTTAATTCAGCGTCTTTCAAACGCACTTGAGCTTCTAGTTTACGTACGTCTTCTGCTCCCTGTATCGAGTCGCGTTCCTCTTGTAAATTACTATGCTCAACCATAAATTCATAAGCTAACTCATAATCATCATTATAAACACTAAGCCAGGCTTTGGCTAGGTAATAGTTTGTTTTATGCGATATAGCCATACTTTCGGGTCGGAGCGCCATTAGGCTATCTAAAATGGGCATTACTTCGCGAAAAACATCTTCTCGCCCTAGTTCATGGGCCCCTTCCACAACCGCTAAAACTGCTGCTAATTTTAAATCTGGTAAAATATCGGCCATTAACAGACCAGGAATAATAGTATCATAACGATCTACAAGGTTTGTAGAATCCATTAGATCGATACTGGAAGCGAGCACGTAGTTATAGATATAGGAATCCTCATCTAACTCTGGTAAAAGGCTATCCATAATTTCGATCGCCCGCTCAGGCGTTCCAAATTGCATGTACAGCAAGGCCCACATAAAGGTATAGCGATCCTGCTCCTCTTGAGGTACTGAGTCGGGGTAATAATCTTTTACCCTATTAAGGTACTCAAAAGCTTTCGCTGAATCCTCTAGATAGAATTTAATTCCCGCAAAATTCGAATAAGTTTGGGCAGCTCCGAGGGAGTCATTAAGCGCAAAGAATACATCAAGCGCTCTT
>CATMQD010000011.1 GCA_950073045.1 uncultured Flavobacteriales bacterium
ATCAAAGTCTCAAGCATCCTTGTTCATCATTAACCAGAGTCGATCTTTTAAACTCTGAATATTTTTACCACTTACGGAAGATATAAACATAAAGTTCACATCCTCAGGTAATTCATCTTTTAATAGAGCACTCATTTCAGTTTGCAGCTCTTCATCCAGCATATCGCTTTTACTAATGGCGATCAGCTTATCCTTATCTAATAATTCTGGATTAAACTTCTGAAGTTCAGAAAGAAGGATATCATACTCTTTACGAATATCATCTGCATCTGCTGGGATCATAAAGAGCAGCATGGAGTTACGCTCAATATGGCGTAGAAAGCGGTGACCTAAGCCTTTACCTTCGCTTGCTCCTTCAATAATTCCGGGGATATCAGCCATTACAAATGAGCGATAATCACGATACTGAACGATGCCCAGTTTTGGAGTAAGAGTAGTAAAAGGATAGTCTGCAATTTCCGGCTTGGCCGCCGAAACCACGGATAAAAGCGTTGATTTTCCGGCATTTGGGAAACCAACTAAGCCTACATCTGCCAGAACCTTTAATTCTAGGATATTCCATCCTTCCTGTCCTGGCTCTCCTGGTTGGGCAAAACGCGGTGTTTGGAAGGTAGAAGATTTAAAGTGCACATTTCCTAAACCGCCGCGACCACCTTTTCGCAATACCTTTTCCTCACCATCTTCGGTGATTTCGAAAAGCGTTTTACCCGTTTCGGCATCTTTAGCCACTGTGCCCAAGGGCACATCTAAAACCTCATCATCACCTTTGGCACCCGTGCGCTGGTTTTGTCCGCCATTGGCTCCGGCTTTCGCCTTGATATGTTTACGATACTTTAAATGAAGTAAGGTCCACATTTGCTTGTTGCCACGTAAAATCACCGAACC
Organism: uncultured Flavobacteriales bacterium; assembly: GCA_950073045.1. GTDB lineage: Bacteria > Bacteroidota > Bacteroidia > Flavobacteriales > Schleiferiaceae > Croceimicrobium. Next base: position 886 of record CATMQD010000011.1, read on the forward strand.
TCCTTCACCGCCATCTCCACCATCGGGACCTCCTTTAGAGGTTAATCGATCGCGGTGTAAATGTGGCGAACCTGCCCCGCCTTTGCCGGATTTGCAATGGATTTTTACGTAGTCAACGAAATTTTCTTGCATATGCTATAAGCTGTCAATGGCTTTATAAAGGCGTTGGGTAATTTCATCAATACCGCCTAAACCATTGATTTCCTGTAGTTTATTCTGACCAGCGTAAAAATGCTTCACGGGAGCAGTTTCTTTATTATAGGTGTTAATCCGATTTTGGATTACCGCTGGATCGGCATCATCGCTACGTCCTGAAGTTTTAGCACGCTCTAATAATCGCGTTTTAAGCTCATCTTCTGGTACTTCTAAAGCTAACATCAAAGAAACTTCGGTTCCTTTTGAAGCTAATAAACTATCTAAGGCTTCCGCCTGAGGGGTTGTTCTTGGAAAACCATCGAAGATAAAGCCCTTGGCTTCAGGGTTTTTCTCTAATTCTGCCTTAAGCATATTAATGGTTACTTCATCGGGAACCAATTGTCCTTTATCAATATAGGACTTAGCTAGGGTGCCTAATTCGGTTTCCCCTTTAATATTTGCACGGAAGATGTCGCCAGTGCTTAAGTGCTTTAATTGATATTGCTCGATAAGTTTTTCGGATTGGGTTCCTTTTCCCGCTCCCGGAGGACCGAATAGTACGATATTCAGCATTTTGAAATATTAAGATTTGCTTTGATTGTCAAAAGCTACAAAAGTAGCAATTTAATAACCCAATGCCTCAGTAAGATGAGCCTCTGATAATTGTAGATTTGCGCCAAACATTTTTATTATGGCTTCAACATACTGTGTAATCATGGCAGGAGGCATTGGCAGCCGCTTCTGGCCGATGAGCACCGCTGAAAACCCCAAGCAGTTTCACGATATTTTAGGCACTGGCGAATCATTATTGCAGCAAACTTTCCGCCGACTTTCCCTCTTAACCGACCCCGAAAAAATTTTGGTGGTAACCCACCGCAAATACGAGGCTCAAGTAGCAGAGCAATTACCAGCCATGCCTCATCGTAATATTATTTTAGAACCCGCTCGTCGCAATACCGCTCCTTGTATCGCCTATGCGGCATATCGAATTCAAAGTGAAGATCCTGAGGCCAATATTCTTATTGCCCCTTCAGATCATTTAATCACTAATGAAAATGAATTCGTGCGTATTTCGGAACTAGCTTTAAAAACAGCCGAAGAATCCGACTACCTAATTACTTTAGGAATCAAGCCTCATCGTCCGGATACGGGCTATGGCTACATTCAATTCGAAGATCAAGATTCGGCAGATGCCGAGGTAAAAAAAGTAAAAACCTTTACTGAGAAACCTAATTTGGAAATTGCTCAGCAGTTTTTAGATAGCGGCGACTTTTTATGGAATGCCGGAATTTTTATCTGGTCCTTAAAAACCTTCAAGCATGAACTTGGCGAACACCAGCCCGATCTCTTCCAAAACTTCGAGCAGGGTGCCGATAAATTCGGTACCGATGAAGAATCGAAATTCGTAAATGCCATTTATCCCGCTTGTGATAATGAGTCTATCGATTACGGCTTAATGGAAAAGTCCAATAAAGTATTTGTTATTCCTGCGGACTTCGGCTGGAGTGATTTAGGTACTTGGGGAAGCTTGTATGAGCATAAAGAGCTTGATGATCATGGAAATGCCTTAGTAGGGAAAAAGATTTTGAGCTACGACAGCAATGGCAATATTGTAAGGATGCCCAAAGACAAGATCGCTGTAATCGAAGGCTTAAAGGAATATATCGTTGTTGATACGCCCGAAGCATTGCTGATTTGTAAAATGAGCAATGAACAAATGATTAAAGGTTTCGTGAATGATGTGAAACTAAGCTTCGGTGACGAAAGCGGGATTTAATTAATCCTTCTTTAAAACCGATTTATAACGATCTAAAGCTCTTTCACGAGCTTGCTTATGATTTACAATGGGTTCTGGATATTGCTTAGTGCCATATTCTGGAACCCATTTTTTAATGTACTTCAAATCGGGATCAAACTTCTTAAGCTGCAGCTCAGGATTAAATACCCTAAAATAGGGTGCTGCGTCTACTCCACTGCCAGCGGCCCATTGCCAGCCCCCAACATTGCTTGCTGCATCATAATCGAGTAGTTTTTCGGCAAAATAGGCCTCGCCCCTGCGCCAATCTATTAATAAGTGTTTGCACAGAAAGCTAGCCACCACCATTCGCACTCGATTGTGCATAAATCCGGTTTGATTTAATTCTCGCATGCCGGCATCCACCATGGGGTATCCGGTTTTACCTTCACACCAAGCTTTAAAATGTTCTTCATTTTGCTCCCATTCGATTTGGTCGTACTCCCTTCTAAAACTATTGGAATACGAATGTGGAAAATGATAAAGCACTTGCTGATAAAAGTCACGCCAGATCAATTCATTAAAATACTTGTCGTTCCACTGCTTCGCTGCCTTCGCTAATTTTCGAATAGAAATAGTTCCGAAACGTAAGTGTAGACTTAAACGACTGGTACCTTTAATGGAAGGAATATCGCGGGTTTCGTGATAATTCCGGATGATCTCTTCATCGAAGTCACGATTGGGATATTTGAAAGGAAATTGCTCAAAGCCCATCTCTTCTAAAGAGGGGAAGTGTAGCTCTGAAGTTTTATAAAAATTGGCACTGCCTAGCACTGGGAAGGACTCAAAATGCTCTTCCTTTAATAGGCTGCGATATTTTTTCATGTAAGGCGTATATACCACATAAGGATCGCCATCATCCTTTAAAACCTCATTCTTTTCAAAAAGGACTTGATCTTTATAACCCTTGAATTCTATATTCTTAGATTTTAAGAACTCATAAATAGCCTTGTCCCTTTCTTGGGCATGAGGTTCATAATCGCGGTTTGTAAAAACTTTACTTACCGTATAATCCTTTAAAATCTGCTCCCAAGCACTAGAAACGGTATCGTGGTATACCAGTAAATCTGAACCCTTCTCCTGCAGTTGCGCTGTTATCGACTTTAATTCTTGCCAAATAAACTGCACTCGAGCATCCTTAGCTTGCAAGGGATCGAGTATATCTTTATCAAAAACAAAAAGCACCAAAACTGGTTTATCGGCTTCTAAGGCTCGATGTAAACCATGATTGTCTTCTAAGCGCAAATCGCGCCGCATCCAGAATACGTTTAGTGCTTCTTTTCCCATTTAAGTTCTTTTAAAGGCTGATCTGGACGAGCATAGGAGAATCGTTTAAAAGGCTGAGGCCGATAATAGCTATCCAATCCATTCACCGTAAGGTTATCCATACTACTCTGGTCGATTAAGCCATCTTCTAACAAACTATCTTCTTGAACATGCACCTCTTCGATGGAGGCGATTACCAAAATGGTATCATTTAATTCAATAATCTGTTCCATTTGATGCTTAATCCCAATTTTCAAGCGTGACTCTTTCACAAAAGGCACCGGAAAATTTAGATGATCTTCGCTAAGGCCCACGGCCTCAAACTCTGAAACCGAGCGGTCGTATTTTGCCGAGCTTTGATGCGCCGCTTCCAAAATCTCGGAGTGCACCGAGTTTAAAGTAGCAAAGCCAGTATTCCTAAAGTTTTCTAAGCTATGACGCTCGACGGTAAGTGGACGAAAAATGATGCTTAAAAGAGGCGGATTAGCTCCGATATGTTGCACCGAAAAGAATGGTGCTAAATTGCTTTTACCCTTTTCATCGACCGTCGCCATTAGATTAAGGCTCTTATAACCTCCAAGGCTATTGAAAAAATTGGCCCGAAAGAAACGTTCCCAATTCTTGAAATCGCCAGTTTTGAAAGTCTTGCTTTTTGAGCTCATTATCTGAGGGCTGACATTCCACCATCTACTTTAAAGATCTGACCAGTAATCCAATCTGCCTTTTCACTTAGTAAAAAGAGTCCCATTTCGGCAATATCCTCCGGGGTACCTACCTTTTTTAAAGGATGTCGTTCGGCATTGGCTTCCCGTTTCTTATCGCTAGATAAAAGTGCATTGGCCATAGGGGTATCTGTTAAAGATGGAGCCACTGCATTCACTCTTACCTTGGGAGCATATTCGGCCGCTAAACTGCGGGTTAAACCTTCTATTGCTCCTTTTGCTCCTGCAATGGAAGTGTGGAAAGGCAATCCGTTTTGCACCGCTACGGTTGAAAATAAAAGTACCGAGGCCCCTTTGGTTTTCTTCAGGCGGGGCATCGCCTTTTGAATCACCTTTACCGCTCCGATATAATTGATTTCAAGTTCCTCACGAAATGCATCGAGGGAAATTCTTTCGAAAGGTTTTAGGTTAATGCTGCCAGGGCAGTAGATTAAGCCATGTAATTCTTCGGGAAGTTCCGGCAATTCATCATCCTCTAAAACATCATATTTAAAGGCTTTCACATTATTGGAAAGGTTGGCCTCTTCAATATTTCTGCTTAAGGCCCATACATGATTACCTGCTTCTGACAGTTTATCACTAATTACTTTTCCAATTCCGCTTCCTCCTCCTACGATCAAGTAATTTTTAGACATACTATTTTATAATTTTTAAAAATTCATTGCGGTAGCTCTCTTCTTTAAACTTGCCAGAGTAGTGGACGGTTACCGTGCTGGAACTGCAATCTTCAATTCCGCGGGTAGCCACGCACATATGATCAGCTTCAATAAAAACTGCCACATCCTCAGTTTGTAAACTGCGTTTAAGCTCCGCTCCTATTTGTTCTGTTAATCTTTCTTGCACTTGGGGGCGCTTGGAGTAATAGCGCACCAAGCGGTTAATTTTGCTTAGACCAATCACCTTACCGGACGAAATGTAAGCCACATGCGCTTTGCCTAAAATCGGTACTAAATGATGTTCGCAATAAGAATGCACCGTAATACCCTTCTCTACCAGCATTTGTCCATAGCGGTATTTATTATCAAATAGCTTCGCTTCTGGCTTGTTTTCTGGTAAGAGGCCTTGGAAAATTTCGTTAACGTACATCTTCGCTACTCTGCGTGGCGTGCCACTGAGGCTATCGTCGTTTAGGTCCATCCCTAGGATATGTAAGATATCCGCGAACTTCTCCTCGATCATGTTTACCTTTTCCTCCGGGCTTAATACAAAGGCATCTTTGCGCATGGGCGTATCCAAATTGGTCATAGCATGACCATTTCCAATTTCTTCTACCTTTTGGAGGATATCATCAGCATTATGCTCCAAATTCTTTCTTGCATGGCCGTTAGCCTTCATATTCAACGAAGTTTCTCGGAGTTTCATAAAGTGTAATCTTTAGGTCGTACTTAGGATCAATATCCTTTCTCAGGATATTATAAATAACCACGGCGATATTCTCTGCAGTGGGATTTAGATTCTTAAACTCTTCGGTTTGAGTATTAAGATTCTTGTGGTCGAAACGTTCTTCAATTTGAGATTTAATCAAATCCTTTAAAACCTTCATGTCAATAACATAACCCGTTTCTGGATCTATTTCTCCCTGAACGCTTACAATCAATTCGTAGTTATGTCCGTGATACTCTGCATTATTGCATTTCCCAAAAACCGATTGATTGGTATCATCTGCCCAAGCCGGATTATGTAATCGGTGAGCTGCATTGAAGTGAGCCTTGCGGCTAACCCTTACTTTCATGCTTTGTTTTTTACGTAGGCTTCAAATTGTTTCCAGATGATTTTAAACCAAGCAGTGTACTGTTCTGGACGATCTTCGATGTCTGCTGAAAGATCATCGAGTCGCATCCATTTCCAAGCCATGGCCTCATCTGGATTCAAATTAGGTTCACCGTTGTATTCGCCGATAAAAAGGTGATCGTATTCGTGTTCGATCATACCTTTATCTAGTTCTGCGCGGTAGGTAAACTCCAAAACTTTATTAATCGGACAATCAAAACCCATTTCCTCCATTAAGCGGCGGTGGGCTGCTTCTTCGGCGGTTTCTCCCTTACGAGGATGCGAGCAACAGGTATTAGTCCATAAAGTACCCGAGTGGTATTTTTCGGCGGCTCGCTGCTGAACCATTAATTCGCCTTTTTGATTGAGGACGAAAACGGAAAATGCACGGTGCAACAAACCTTTGCGGTGGGCTTCCATTTTCTCCATCAGTCCTAGCTCTTGGTCGTGAGCATCGACTAGGATAACTTCTTCTGCCATTATGATTTATAAGATATTAAAACTATGTCTTAAGTAAGAACTTACAATTAAGCGATATTTGTTATGATTGGGAATACGTACTCTTTGATTAAGAATTACATGGCTTGGGGTAGCCTTAATCTTCATAAACAAACGGTAGTAGTAAACGTAGGCGATATAAACTCCGAACCTGGCTTTTTTCGGCAATTGAATGATGCCTTCATATCCCGCTTTAAAATCTTTCTCAATGTCCTCTTCAATCTCTTTTTTAACCTCATCGTTAAAAACACTCATATTTACTCCAGGGAAGTAAACTCGGCCCAACTGATTGTAGTCCGCATTGAGATCGCGAAGGAAATTAATTTTCTGGAAAGCGGAGCCTAATTTCATGGCATTCCAGCGCAAGCGATCATAAGTATCTTGATCGCCATAGCAGAAAACCTTGAGGCACATTAAACCTACTACCTCAGCCGATCCAAGAATGTACTCCTCGTATTCCTCTTCGGTGCTTACCGCAGATAAATCGAGATCCATTTCCATGGAGTGCAAAAAGGTTTCGATAAGTTCACGATCGATATTGAATTCATTAACCGTATGCTGGAAAGAGTTCAAAATTGGATTCAAGCTAATGCCCTCATCCAAAGCTCGCCAAGTTTGAGCGCGGAAATCGTCTAAGAGTGCCTTTTTATCATATTCGTGGAAGGTATCCACAATTTCATCGGCAAACCTTACAAAACCATAAATCGCGTAGATATGCTTGTGCAGCACGCGATCTAAAAATAGAATCCCCATCGAAAAAGAAGTACTGTACTTCTTAGTCACCATCGCAGAAGTGCGGAAAGAAATTTTGTCAAATAATGCTTTCATCCTCTTAATTTTTTTTGGTGTCTTTAGCGATTTCCGATGCGGCGACAATCCCTGAGATTAAAGATGGTGGCACACCTGGACCGGGAGTTGTTAACTGTCCGGCATAATAAAGGTTCGCTACTTTTTTACTTTTTAAGGCAGGTTTAAGGATGGCGGTTTGCTTTAGGGTATTGGCCAAGCCATATGCATTTCCTTTGAAGGCGTGGTAATCGTTTTCGAAGTTCTGCATGGCATAAGAGCGCTTATAAAGGACATGGTTTCGGATTTCCTCGCCGGTGTGCTCCTCGAGGCGATCCATCATTAAATTGTAGTATTGTTCTCTTTGCTCCTTATCATCTTTTAATCCTGGAGCAAGAGGCATTAATAGAAAAACATTTTCCTTTCCTTCTGGTGCTGCAGTGGGATCGGTTTTTGAAGTCGCTGAAACGTAAAACAAAGGCTTAGAAGGCCATTGCGGATGGGTATAAATTTCTTCTGCATGTTGGTCAAAATCCTCATCAAAAAACAAGGTGTGATGAAGGATTCCAGATATCTTTTTATTTACCGAGAGATAATAAAGCAAGCTCGATGGAGCCATTGCCCGACTATCCCAATACTTGGCACTATACTGCCTGTGGCTCGCTGGTAAAAGCCTCTGTTCGAAATGATGGTAATCGGCAGCGTTAACAACCACATCAGCTTCATAGCGATTTTGCTTCGTTATTAAAGCGGACACATTATCTCCCTTTAACTCAACACTTTCCACCTCGTGATCTAGTAAGATTTCCACTCCTTTTTCTTCAGCCAAGCTAACCATGGCTTTAACTATTTCATGCATACCACCTCTGGGGAACCAGGTTCCACCGTCGATATCTGCATAATTCATTAAGGAGTAAAGGGCTGGAGTGTTTTGGGGAGTTGCACCAAGAAATAAAATCGGGAACTCCATAAGCTGCCTCAGGCGTGGATTTTTGAAATGGGAATGCACGTATTTGCGCATGCTTTTGAGAAGATCTAGCTGCACTAAACCTTTCATAATGCGCCAATCTGCAAACTCCATTAGAGAGCGACCGGGTTTGTAAACCAGATCATTTATGCCCACTTCATATTTGTAGGCCGAGTCTTGCATGAACTTTTGAAGCTGGGCACCGCTACCTGGTTCAATTTTCTCAAAGAGATCTATGCAGGCTTCTGTTCCCGCAGGCACATCCACATAATCTCCTTTATCGAAATAAACTCGATAGCTAGGATCCAAACGATCTAAAGTATAGTAATCGGAAACTTTCTTCCCGAATTTGGCAAAGTAGTTTTCAAACACATCGGGCATCCAGTACCAGCTGGGACCCATATCAAAATGGAAGCCTTCGTGCTTAAAGGCACGAGCTCGACCTCCAGCCTGAGCATTCTTTTCAAGTATTTTAACCTCGAAACCTTTATCTGCAAGGGAGGTCGCAGCCGAGAGACCGGCGAAGCCAGCCCCAACTACAATTGCCTTTTTGGCCATCACTAGTATGGATTAACGATAATCTTTTAGTTTGTCCATCATCTTACGGCGTGCTAAGAAAATGCGACTCTTAACGGTTCCTAAAGGAATATTCATGATTTCAGAAATCTCCTCGTATTTGTAACCGTTGTAATACATCATGAAAGTCTCCAAATATGTTTTGTCGATGGAATTAATTTGATCCATCATGTATTTATGATCTACGATAGAATCCGTAGTTGCGGATTTCTCCGACTCCTTCATGTTGATGAAATACTTGTTTTCAGTTTCATCAACAAAAGTATTCTGATTTTTACGCTTACGATAAGCATTAATGAAGGTGTTTTTCATAATGGTGTACAACCACCCTTTTATGTTAGTACCTTCCTGAAACTTCTCGCGATTTTTAAGGGCTTTGAAAAGCGTTTCCTGCATTAAATCATTACTGTCGTCACTACTCTTGGTAAGCTTCATTGCCAACTGTCTCAAGAAATCTTGGTGACTAATGATCATCGTACTAAATTCTGCTTTGGACATTTTTTTTGGCGTTTAGAGTTGTTCAACTTTTGACACCTCAAACTTAAACATAAAACCTCATAATGCAAAGCTTTTTGTTTAAGTTTATCAATAGAAAGCTAAACAAAAAGCTAAAAGCTTGAAAACCTCAGTGTTACAACACCAAGGCATAGATTCTGTAAATCAGCGTATAAAGGTTCCCTTAAGACTTTCGATATCCGGAACAATCTCAACCTGACTAGGAACTGCATCGGAATCGTAATTTTGGAATTGTATGCCAGTAAGGAAGAAGCGGTAATTATCAGAATTAAACATCTCCCCTATTTTTTGGAAATAGATGTCGATTTCCTCAAAGTGTGGACTGGTGGTAAAAACGGAGATAAACTGATCGACCTGCGTTTTCTCGGAAACTTCCTTTAAGTATTCCATTGGAACAGATTGTCCGAGGTAAACAACACGGTGGCCGCTCTTCTTTAAATAATAGTATAGATACAACAGGCCTAGCTCATGTAATTCATCAGCTGGCAAATACAAAACAAAGCTTTTACGCTTATCCGACTTCTGCGGAATGATAGTTTGATCGATAATCGAGAAGAGCTTTTGTTTAACGAGATTACTGATGAAGTGCTCATTACTTACGTTGATGGCTCCAGCTTGCCAGAGTAGACCAATCTGTTGTATGAAACTACCTAGAATGCGGGTTAGAGTTTCTTCGGTACCAAACTGGATGAGGCATTTACTAAAAATACTGTCGAATAGATATTCATCATACTCCAACATTGCAATTTTAAAGGCGTTAATCTGGCTCTCATAATTGCCTTGGTACCGACCGGCATCGATAACGGCGGCACGCAACTCTTGATCATTTAATTCTGCTACTTTGCTTATCCTCATTCCGCTTTTTACTAAAACCGCGATGTTGAGGATTTTCTTGAGATGTTCGTCGATGTAGTACCGAATATTGGTTTCGGTACGCTTAGGCACAATTAGGCCATATCGCTGCTCCCATGCCCTTAAGGTATGTGCCTTAATGCCCGAGAGTTTCTCTAAGTCCTTAATTGAGTATTTCGAATCCATTCCTGATTTATTGACGATATAACCCTTCCGCCTAAACTTTGTTTATCTTTTAAGCGTAAAAAGCTCTACAAAAATATACACTTTTTTTAATCTGAGGAATGGCTACTTTTGCGGGCTGCTATGAGTACCATTAAAGAAGAGATCGCCAAGAGGCGCACATTTGGAATTATTTCCCACCCCGATGCCGGAAAAACAACGCTAACAGAGAAGCTTCTGCTTTTTGGTGGCGCCATTCAGGAGGCGGGTGCCGTTAAGAGTAATAAGATTAAAAAGACTGCTACCTCCGACTTTATGGAGATTGAAAGGCAGCGTGGTATCTCGGTGGCTACTTCGGTTATGGGCTTTGAGTACGAAGGCCGAAAGATCAATATTCTTGATACTCCCGGTCACCAAGATTTTGCTGAAGACACTTACCGGACCTTAACTGCGGTTGATAGTGTGATCGTGGTAATAGATGTGGCTAAAGGAGTGGAGGGCCAAACCGAAAAATTGGTTGAGGTATGTCGGATGCGTAATACCCCCATCATTGTTTTCATTAATAAGCTCGACCGCGAAGGAAAAGATGCTTTCGATCTTTTAGATGAAATTGAAAGTAAGCTAGGCTTAAACATTTGTCCTTTAAGCTGGCCTATTGGTATGGGGCAGAGATTTCAAGGTGTATACAATATTTGGGAAAAGCAATTGAAACTCTACACTGAGGTTAACAAGCAAAAAATTGCCGATAGTGTAAAGATTGAAGATGTTGAAGATCCTAAGGTGGCGGAAATGGTAGGTTCGGAAGCGGCAGAAGAGCTTGTTGAAGAACTCGGCTTACTGCAAGGGGTTTACGATGATTTTGACCGTGACAGCTATTTAAAAGGTGAACTCTCACCAGTATTCTTTGGTAGTGCCTTAAACAACTTTGGTGTACAAGAGCTTTTAGATTGTTTTGTAGAGATCGCTCCTCCTCCCCAAGCTAAAGATGCCAATGGAACACTGGTAAAGCCGACTGAGGATTTCTTTAGTGGTTTTGTTTTTAAGATTCACGCCAATATGGATCCTAAGCATCGCGACCGTTTAGCATTTATGAAAATCGTTTCAGGAACCTTCGAGCGCAATAAGAATTACAAACATACTCGCCTTGGCAAAAGCATGAAGTTTAGTAGTCCAACCGCCTTTATGGCTTCCAAAAAGTCGATTGTGGATCAGGCCTTCCCTGGTGATATTATTGGTTTACACGATACCGGAAACTTCCGAATTGGCGATAGTGTGAGCGGTGGCCCAGAATTGGAATTTAAAGGTATTCCAAGTTTCTCACCCGAACATTTCCGCTTTGTAAACAATGCCGACCCCATGAAGGCCAAACAGCTTAATAAAGGGATTGATCAATTGATGGATGAAGGTGTTGCCCAGCTTTTTACTTTAGAAAGTAATGGCCGTAAAATTATTGGTACGGTTGGCGCGCTTCAATACGAGGTTATTCAATATCGCTTAGAGCATGAATACGGCGCTAAATGCAGCTACGAAAATTACTCAGCCTATAAAGCTTGTTGGATTGAAAGCAAGGACGAGCAGCAGCTTGAAGAATTTAGCAAGTTGAAATACCGCTACCTAGCGCGCGATAAGTTCGACCGCTTAGTATTTTTAGCAGATTCGTCCTTCAGCTTAAATATGGCAAAAGAGAAATTCGATAAAATTCAGTTTCACTTTAAATCCGAGTTCTGATCAATTACTTCTTTGAGAAGTTTCGGAATTAAAGGTTTGCGAAGTAATTTAATGATGTGGCGATTGTCGCGAGAGCGTTTTAGATCGTGATCGTCTTCCGTTGAACTTACCATAAATAGGAAGGGACGCATTTTAGAGCGCTGGACCCAGAGTTCATAATGTTTCAAAAACTCGAAGCCATCCATTTCTGGCATCATTAAATCGAGTAGAATTAAATCTGGTACTCGCTTATCGCCGGTAGTTACTTGGGCTAAATAATCTAAAGCCTCTTTACCATTATCAAATTCCAATATATCCCGAGCAATTTTATGATGCTCCAACAAACGTCGGTGCACGAAACGGTCGACCATATTATCGTCGATCAACAGGCAATATTCTACCTGATATTCACTCATCTTCGTGACCAATCATATTAGGAATAATGATATGAAATTCAGCTCCTTCACCGGGACTAGAATGGACATCAATGCTACCATTCATTTTCGCCAAAGCTTCTTTTACAATATAAAGGCCTAAACCTGAACCGGCCATTTGATCTTTACCGCGGAAAAACATTTTAAAGATTTGCTCGACATGATCTTGCAAAATTCCCACACCATGGTCTTTCACAATGATATGCACCTTTTCTTCTTCTATGCCAAATTTGAGATCCACTTGAGCGGTTTGTTGCTCGGGTTTCTTAAATTTAATGGCATTGGCAATCAAATGGCTTAAAACGATGCGTATCCTAAAATAATCGCCAAAGAAACGGGCGTTCTGAGAAATGCTTTTTTGGAGACTTAGATTTTCTCGATTTTCTCCGGAATGGAGTTGATTTAAAACATCCTCAACTAGGTTTTCCAAATTAACCTCAACAAACTCCTCTGTGGCTTTAGAGTTTTTATAATAGTCGATAATATTATTGACCAAGAGATCGAGTTTATGTACACTGCGATCTACTTTCTCAAATAATTCTGAAGCAGCAGGGTCGGTAACATCAATACCCGCAACTTTCACCAAACCCAAAACGCTGGCAATGGGAGCACGAAGATCGTGGGAGACACTGTAAACAAAGCGGTTAAGCTCGTTATTAGTTTTCTCTAAATCTTCAATTTTATCTTTTAATTGGCGCCGTGTATGATAAAGGTCGTAGGCATTTTCAATGGCTACTTTAATTTCCGCTTCACTCCAAGGCTTGGTGATATAGCGATATACATGTCCTTTGTTAATCGCATCAATGATATCATTAACATCCGTAAAACCTGTAATCAAAATCCGAACAGGCTCCGGGAATACCTGACGCACTGCATTAAAAAACTCAACGCCACTCGTAACTGGCATCCGTTGATCGGAAAAAATAACTTGCGGCCGGTGACTCTTTAATATACTAAAGGCATCTTCAGTATTATTTGCTGTGTACACTTCATAATCCCTCCGAAAAGCGGCCTTAAAGGATCTAAGGTTATTATCCTCATCATCTAGGTATAGGACCCGGATGGGTTTAGTAGAGTTTCTAGGAGTCATGCAAATTCGTTTGGCTGACGGACAGGTAAAAATAGAATAAATTCAGTGCCCTTACCAAGTTCACTGTTAACTTCTATCCGACCTCCATGTTTATCAATTATTTTAAATACGATACTCATACCAAGCCCCGTGCCTTCACCCACGTCTTTTGTAGTGAAGAAAGGCTCGTATAACTTTTTCTTGGTTTGCTCATCCATACCGATGCCATTATCAATAAGATGCACGGCTACATTTTGAGCATCAACCATGCGGGTTTTAAGGGTAAGACAAGGCTTTTCACCTTCTTCGTAGTTCTTTGCATTTACCGCATAAACACCATTGTTTAAGATGTTCATAAATGCTTGATTAAGCTTTCCTGGGAAGCAATCAATATCAATCAAATTAGGATCGTAATCTCGTACTACATCAACCAAGCCTTTGGTTTTATTACGTAATAGAATCATTGTACTATCTAAACCTTCATTCAGATTAGCCTTTTTAACCACATCTTCGTCCAGTCGAGAGAAATTGCGCAGACCTAACACAATCTCGGAAGTACGGATAGCACCATCCGAAATACCACTCACCAAGGACTCAATTTCTTCCTTCAGAAAATCATAGTCGTATTCCACCAAAGTTTCTTTTGCTTTCTTAAGCTCCTCCGGACTACAATCATCCGAAAGGTTTGAAAACTCATCTATTATGGAATACACTTCACTTAAATCCAGCTTTAAGGGTTTTATATTGGAGGTAATAAAGTTGATGGGGTTGTTTATTTCATGAGCAATACCGGCGGTTAACTGACCCAGCGAAGCCATTTTCTCAGCATCTACTAATTGGGTTTGCGTTTCCTTCAAATTATCAAGGGTAACCTGTAATTCCTCATTGGCTTCTTGCAATTCCATGGTTCGAGCCTCTACCCTTTTTTCTAATTCTATGTTTTGCTCCTTAATTATTCTCTCGTTCTCACGAGCCATTTCTAAGGCTCTAGCCTGAGAGTATTCCTTTTCTCTTCGCAATTGATTAATACGATCGGCCAGTGCGACAGATAATAGAACTACTTCGATACTAGATCCGAAGAGCATCGAACGACGGAAAACTGGGTTATAAGGAACAATATCAAAATCCTTTAAAGCGAATATCACCACCGAGACTAAGAAAACGGACCAAGCCAATAGGAAGAAATTAGCTGGTTTATAGCCTGATTGCGCCAACTTCACGGCCGCTATAATGGCAATAATAGAACCACTTAAAGCAACCATATTCACCATTTTATAAGCGAAAGCTTCATAGCCCATCAGCAATAGCACAATAGCGATGATGTCTAATGGAATTACTATCAATAAAAGGTTCCTAAATAATGGAGCCTTAGACTTTAGTCGCAAAAAGTTATTGATGAAGAAAATTGATGCTATTCCCACTAATGCTCCAGATAGGACAGCGAAAATCTTATTGAAGTATGGGGCCCAAGAGAATAAATATCGATCCGTATAACCAAATAAAGCCGCTTGCGCTAAGCCTATGGTTAAAAGATACATGATGTAAAATAGGTAGCTACGATCTCGGGTAAGAAAGAATATCACCAAATTGTAGAGGAACATCACGCTAATAATTCCTACGTATATTCCAAATAAGAAGTCGTTTGTACTTAATGTTTCGGATAACTCTTCTCTTTGTACTAATTGAAAAGGAAGTACTAATGGTTTATGACTTGATATCTCGAAATAGTACTCAGAGATTCCAGGTTCGATAGGAAAAACAAAATCCGAAGTTTCGTAATACCGGGTATCAAATTTAAAAGCTTGCCCTGTTTCAGAAGCTAGATGTAAGCTTCCATCTGGATTAGGGTAATACATTCGAATGGTATCCACTAAGGCGTAAGAGAAGAAAATCATATGGTCTGATTTCTCCTTTACATCCGGCACGCGAATTTTAACATAAGCGAAATTCCCATTATCAAAGTTTGCCACTCCATCATCAACTATTTGATAATCAAGCTCCGTAATCTTCTCAACAGGATGAGCTTCTGCATCCCCAAAAACAGAAATCTCCAGCTGAGCCTGGAGTAGGTTTGCAATAAGAAGCAAGAAACTAAGGTAGATTCCTCTTTTCAACGATTATAGATTTAGATCTAATTGATATTGAATTTCCACTTCTCTTCTCCTAGACTGCTCGGTAAAAATTTGATTAGGCTGATTCCGTAAGGAACCTACCCGCTCAAGTTCAAGTTCGGAAGCTCCTGTGAGAACTGCAGTGTCTGGCAATAGCATCGCAGTGGCTAACAGATCGAGTTTAGGATAGTAAAAGGTACCTTCGTTACCAACTTCCTTTAGTATTCCATAACCAAAACTTTCGGCAGTGGCTACGGTATACGGAGCGCAAAGCGCGAAAAGCGACTTCACATTAATTTGGGTAGTGATGGCTACTGCCGCTCGTGTTAAAAATAAGCTCCCAAAGCCCATTCCTGCTACCTTTCGGGAATTCCATAATCCGCAAATCTCTCCGGTTCCATTCTCCGATTCTTGAGCGATGAAATCGTGAATTTTAGGATCCATATATCCGGTTGCTGCGGCAATAGGAAGTTTTGAGTTTCCATAAGAAGTATCAACGCGAGCGCCTCCTAACACTTCTCCCGAATCTTGATCTTCCACCACTAAAACATAGGTTCCAGGGTTCGACATCCACGATTCGGTGCTGGAGGTTACTTTATTCACCCCAATACTACTTAGGATGTCCCCATGACCTTTCAAGAATTTCTGGCAACTCTCAAGGTCATTTACTGCTTTAAATGCTCTAAGTCTAAGCACGGTTGGTCATTAAATTTTTAAACACATCTGTAACGGGCTTACGAAGTGATTTCACTTCCGGCTCGCGAGAATAGAATAATCTACAAAGGAAAAGATCATTTACGCTAGAATCTAGTTCTAACAAATCAAGATATTCACTGCGCAATGCTGCTAACTGCTCTCGAAGATACGGACTAGTGCTGGGATCATCTTTTGCTAATCTGGCAAACATAAAGGTTGCTGGTGAAACTGGCTGATAAGAAATACCATTATCATTTAGGTAAAGCCAAATTTTCTCCACCCATTTACCGCCTTCTAAATTAGCTGCAGCACTGAGATCAT
This sequence comes from uncultured Flavobacteriales bacterium, assembly GCA_950073045.1. Taxonomy (GTDB): domain Bacteria; phylum Bacteroidota; class Bacteroidia; order Flavobacteriales; family Schleiferiaceae; genus Croceimicrobium. Next base: position 17,269 of record CATMQD010000011.1, read on the forward strand.
CCGTATATATCAAGGCTAAAGCAGAGGTGTTTTTAAGATTGTCAGTACTCATCTTAATTAAGGCCTCTCCTTTATCCCACTCTCTAAGAGTTGCAATAGCCTCTGCATCTTGAATTAACTTAAAGCCCACTTTATCAGCTTCACTAAGCTCCAAGGTTCTTAAGTCAACACCATTTCTACTCTGCTCCGCATGTTCCTTAGTCCAGCGGGCCTCATTAATAAAATCTCTCTGCCCCCAAGGATCGAGAATTCTTTGTCGTTCCACTCTTCCAATAATCTGAGAAAGCGCGTCAATTTTTGATCGATCCTCCAACCACTTCATTGCAAAACCGCTTCCCTCAAGCGCTGTATTTATTTCGGTTTGCACATTTTTTTCTAGTGCTTGGTATGTTTTAGCTGGATATCGATTAGTCATCCGAATGTGCAAGCGATCTCCAAATCCTTGCAAGGGCTCCATCTCTCCATCTATTTTCCCAAAAGAATAAACGGCTATCAGCTTATCGCCATAATCTGCAATCTGGTAATGTTTATTCGCTTTCAAGCCCAAGCTTAAAGCTCTTTGTTCGAGATTTTCCATGGCTGCCCCAAGACCGATATAACTTCCACGGTGGTTAAAATCGAGAAAGCTGTGCGAATAATGTTGGTCGTGAAAAAGGGCCAGGAGCCCATCTTTCCAAATCCATTTCCAAGCTTGGGTATTTCCACCAGTTGGTGCTAGGCAGGCCTTCTCTACTATGTCTTTCAGACTTTCTTCATCTGGCCTTAAAGCAGATTCGGGAGCTGTTATTCCTGTCTGTTCCAAAATCTCAGCGCAGGCTTCAAAGCTTAGTTCCGCTGGCAAGTTATCCTCTGCAGTCTCCGTTTCACTTTTAAGATAAAGCTGATCGGCATCCATGTAAAAGCGGCCAGACTGGATGTTTTCACCCAAAAGAATTTTTCTGGAGACGATGGTACTCAAGCCGCCTCCCAGTACCACCGAAGATGCTAACTGCGGCCAAGTAGTTAAAGACTCTTCCACTTCTAAAAGAGAAGCTTTTAATCGAGCGGAGATATTTTCTGCGCCGACCATGTCCATTACCAGCGCCAATCTCTCCTTGGCCGTCCACTGATCAATAGAATCTGCACGTTTCTCATCCACCATTCCGTGCATTAATGGACGATTAGGTTCTAAATCAAAACGCTCGATATCCATCATGCCGCGATCACTAGTATCCATAATTACTGGGATTCCAGCTTCCCGAGCCTTTAATCGAGATTTAATTTTAATATCCAAGGAATCACATTCCTCAATCAATAAATCAAGTTTTGTATCTCCAGAACCTATAAAATCGTCTAAGTTTTCAGACGTAATTCCATCCTCAAAAATCTCGATATTTAAAAAAGGGTCTATTTCGGCGATTTCACGCGCTACCACAATCGTCTTTGGTAAATTTAAATTCGACAGCCCGGTGCGGATACGGTTGAGATTGCTTAATTCCAAATAATCGAAATCAGCAATTCGTAAAGTACCATAAACTCGCTCCATGCTTAAAGTTAACGCTACAGACTGACCAACTGACAAGCCAATCAAGCCAATGGTTTTTGTAGCTAGCTCTTTCTGCTCCTCTGGATGAATCTTATATTGATTTCTTGAAGTTCGCAAGCGAATAAAATCTTCCTCTGGTAATAAGTGAACTAAATTATTATTCCAAGGATAATACACCCACACCCCGTAATGATTGGCATCATTCTCCATTTGCCATTGTTGCCAGTATTCTTGCAGCTCATTTGAACTAAACTTCCTCTTAGGATGATTAATTCTATAGAGCTCTAAAACCTGACTTTCAATGGAGTTATAAACATTTAATTGTTTATTATTATTATCGATAAATAGTTCTAAATCACCCACATCCTTATCATTAGACATATGGTAAACCCGGGGTGAATATATCATTTTCTTATCATCACTACCAACTGATAACGAGCTAGTTAAATTGATATTGATAGTTTTTTCCATCAATGAGAGGCCTTTTATTCTATCAGCCAATTTACGGCATAGTATTGAAAAATAGCTTACTTTTACCTTAGATTTTTGATTTAGAGATGGACAAAAATGTGAAAATCTTATATGTAGACGATGAAGCTCATAATCTTCAGGCGTTCAAAGCAAATTTTCGAAGGGATTTCACCCTATTCACCGCAGAATCAGGAGCAGAGGGTTTAGAAATTTTCAAGAATGAAGATTTAAACATCATTCTTACCGACCAGCGGATGCCAAACATGACTGGTATCGAGTTTTTGGTGGAAGTGCAAAAAATAGACCCAGAGCCCATGCGCATCTTAATTACTGGTTACACGGATATTAACGCGGTAATTGATGCCATTAACAAAGGTCAGGTTTATCGATATCTCAATAAACCTTGGCACTACGAGGATTTGAAATCCACTATTTTATCAGCTCACGAAGTTTATCGCTTAAGAAGAGAAAACAAGGAGCTGATGGATGAACTGGAAAGGGCCAATGAACAGTTGGAGTTTTTACTTCGTCAGAAGCTTCTTTCCTAATCACAACTTTCATCATTTGCTTACCTTGCCCGGAAAATTATCCGATTATGCGTTATTGGCTATTCCCTCTAATCACTAGCCTATTTTTCTTAAGTTCCTGCGGCAGTCAGAAAAACTCCGAAACCAAGAGCAAAACTGAACCTAAGGTTAATCAAACTCAGGTTGAAGGCGAAATGCAGGAGTCTTGGGAAGTTAGCATAGACGAAGAAGAGAAGGAGTGCTATCCTTTTACTCGAAAGGAAAATTTCAATGATTCCGACGAGGATAAACCAATAAAAATTTTAGAAGCTTACGCTGAAGGAAAATGTATTCGCTTTGTATATCAATACAGTGGCTGCAGCACCAAAATGGCTACCATGCTAATTGATACAATCAACATAATGGATTCTAAAAAGCAGGCTATTGTTTACCTCAAACCTTTAGTAAGAGGTGCAGGTGATTGTGAGATGTTAATTGAAGATGAAACTTCTTTTAAAATTAACCCTTCCATTCGACGAGACTTTGAAATCAGCTGGATCTTGGCTGACAGTCACAAACCTATTCCAATTATTAAGTAGTTTCATACTGACCCGTACTCAACAAAACCAAGGTACAGGCCTCCTCGTATTCAATTTCAGCAGCTTCCAATTTTTGATATAATTCAGGATTTTCTGTTCCTGGGTTAAAGATCACTCGTCGTGGTTTTAAAGACAGAATATAATCGTAGTAATATGATTGGTTTCGAGGGCCAACATAAAGGCTAATGGTATCAATATCTTTATAATCCGGAAAACCTGCATCAATTTGACCGTGCTTGTAGCTAGCCTCTCTTAAACCTAAAGCCTCAGTTTCTAGACCATGATTATGCAGCATATTGAGAGCTCGGTTGGAATATCGTTCTGGCTTGGGGCTTGCTCCGATTACTAAGGTTTTCATTTCTATCGAGGGCTTTTCATCAGCGAAAGCTGAAATTCAATTATTATGATTTATGGACGTTTTAAGACCTAAAATGTTCGGTAAATTCGCACTATGGTTTTACAAAGTTCTGAACTAAAGTTCTCCTACCCTAATACGAGCGAGTTTGACTTTCCTGACATTCAACTTGCTCCTGGTGAGTCCGCACTTCTTTTGGGCCCTAGCGGAAGTGGAAAGTCTACTCTATTGAACTTACTGGCCGGTTTAATCGCTCCCCAAAAAGGAAGCATTATAATAAATGGTACCGAAATGTACGGTTTAAAAGAGCGTAAAAAAGAGCAATTTAGAGCTGCTAATATTGGCCTAGTCTTTCAACGTTCCTTTTTCCTACCCTATTTAAGTTTACACGAAAACCTATTGTTAGCTAGTCGATATCAAGGGCATAAAATAAAATCGAGTGAAATTAATGCCTTGTTTGAGGACCTACAAATCGGTCATCTTAGCGCTAAAAAACCATCAGAATGTAGCTTAGGAGAACAACAGCGCGCTTCCATTGCTCGGGCATTATTGCAAAAGCCCGCCCTAATTTTGGCAGATGAACCAAGCTCAGCTTTAGATGATGGCAATGCTAATAAAGTAGCCGACCTTTTACTTTCCCTTTGTGAGCAATACAATAGTGCCTTGTTAGTGGTAACTCACGATCAACGCTTAAAGGCCAAAATCTCCAAAAGTTATTCCCTATGAATCAATGGAAAGCAGCCTGGAAGAGCATCCGCTATCGAAGCATGCACAATAGCTTGAGTATTATTTTACTCGCAATAAGCACGGGCTTAATACTACTTCTCCTAAACAGCCGTAATAGCTTTGAAGACTCCTTTAAAAATAATATCAAAGGAATTGACATGGTGGTTGGTGCCAAAGGAAGTCCTATGCAGATTATCCTTAGTAGCGTTTACCATATCGATCCGCCCACCGGGAATATCCCACTTAGCGAATACCAAAAACTGCAAAAACATCCATTAGTAGAAGCTGCTGTGCCCTTATCTTATGGTGATAATTATCGCAGCTGGCGCATAGTAGGAACGGATACCAATTATGCGGCTTGGTATGATTTAGAATTGGCGGAAGGTCGAAATTTCACCAAATCTATGGAGGTGGTCTTAGGCGCAGCAGTTGCAAAAGCCACGAGCCTTTCAATCGGAGATAAGTTTGAAGGCTCCCATGGATTTGATCAAGAAGGGGATCACCATCATCACCACCCTTTTAAAGTAGTAGGAATTTATAAGGCTAGTGGAACTGTTCTCGACGAACTCATACTTTGCCCCACAGCTTCACTTTGGGATGTACACCACAATGATGGTCCTAAAGAAATAACGGCCGCCCTCATCCGCTTTAAAAGCCCTATGGCCAACATTACCTTGCCTCGCATGGTGAATGAAAAAACTCCCATGCAAGCAGCTTTACCCGCTATTGAGGTAAATCGACTTTTTAGTTTGGCAGACTCTTTCCTTCAATTTCTTAATATCCTTGCCTATATCCTAATAGGCATTGCTGCCCTTTCTGTTTTCTTGGCTCTATTTCAAGGTTTAAAAGATGATGAGCCGCAATTTGCTTTCTTAAGAGCTATTGGTAGTCCACCCCATAAAATACTTTACTTCATTTGGATTAAAGGTTTTTTAATAGGACTATTTTCCTTTATCATCGCCCTAATTCTCAATATTATTGCCTTTCAGTTTATAGGCACTCTGGTTAGTCCGGCCTATCAATTAAGTTTAAGCGAAATCCTTTGGAACTGGAATAGTCTATTTGTTCTTGGGGCGCTAATATTTATAGTAGCCCTTGCTTCAGCCCTACCGGCTTGGCACGCTTATCGTATTAATATTATTAAAACCCTCGCAAATGCCTAAATTTATTTTTTTACTTCTCTTTAGTTTAGGGTCTTGGGCAATGCAGGCTCAAAAAACATTGGCTTGGCCCATTTTAGCCATGACCAATTATGAGCAGGATCCTATGAGTGGCCAGTACACTCCACATTTTCCGAGCATATTAGAGGATCAGTATGAAAACCAAGATGTTGTAATTGCTGGCTACCTAATTCCAATCGACGTTGAAGCCAATACTTATGCTTTAAGTAAAAACCCTTTTAGTGCCTGTTTCTTTTGTGGTAATGCCGGACCGGAAACGGTAATTGAATTAAAATTTGCGGCCGACCCTGGGCGTTTTGCAACCGACAAATACTTACCCATTAAAGGAACCTTGATTTTAAACCGCAATGGAAGCGGACTATTTTTCACCCTAAAAAACGCTGAAATATCTGGCTAATGAAATACCTATCACTCCTGCTCTTTCTGGCTATTAGCCTAAACCTGGAAGCCCAAAACCAAGCGAAAATTATCGATTGGAAGTTATTAGCCAAGGTTGATTTCGTAGATCAATACTTCCAAGAATATGAGGCTTGGTATTTAGTACCCGACTTTAGTGATGAAGTAAAAGCATTGGATGGCAAGCAAGTATTAATCAAAGGTTATATCATTCCTTTGGATGTGGAAGGTGGTTTGTATGCCCTTTCAGCTTATCCTTTTAGCGCTTGTTTCTTTTGTGGCGGAGCTGGCCCAGAGAGTGTAATGAGCCTGAAGTTTAAAGATAAACCCAAACGTTTCGATACCGACGATTTCCTTAACTTCACAGGTAAGCTTAAGCTTAACTCCGATAATGTAGAGGATTTTAATTACATCCTCGAAAATTGTGAAGTTGTAGAATGAAGAAAAAAACTGCCATCAGCCTATTGGTGCTTGGGCTAATTATTGCCACTTATTTCGCTGGACCACGTTCGGCAGAGCCATTTGATTTTAAGCCCCAAATTGAGTTCACTCAATATCAACTTTCAGAATTAGACCAGAATTTAAAAATCCGCGAAAGCACCTATAAGCTTAGAGCTGATAATGAAGCTCGTATTATTTGGGCGGACAGCATTCGGAAAACAGAATGGGCGATTTTATACCTGCATGGCTTTTCGGCGAGCCAAGGAGAAGGTGCGCCAGTACACCAAAATATTGCTCAATCCATAAGTGCTAATTTGCTTTTAGCACGTTTGTCTGGACATGGCTACAGCGAAAATCAATTAGGCGACTTTAATGCTAACCAAGCCATGCGAGATGCCATTGAATACCTAAATATAGCCAATCAATTAGGCAAGAAAGTTTTAGTTATGGGCACCAGCACAGGTTGCACCTTTGCTCTAAACTTAGCGGCCATGTATCCTGATAAAGTTGATGCCTTAGTAAATCTTTCACCAAATATTAGAGTTAAAGATCCGGCCGCGCGCTTGCTTAATGACCCTTGGGGAGAGGAGATTGCAGAACTAGTAATTGGCACTCAACGAAGAGTGGTTTCCGATTCTATCGGTCATGCAAAATACTGGGACACTCTTTATACCGTGCATGCCTTAGTAGAATTACAAGGATTATTGGAGAGCACCATGCAAGAAGAAACTTTTGCTAAAATCAATCAACCCTGCTTAAACCTTTGCTACTATAAATCCGAAGATGAACAAGATCCAGTGGTTTCGGTAGAACATATTGAATGGATGCACGAAAAGCTAGGCACTGAAAACCCTAAAAAACAATTAGTTAAACTCGATAAAGTGGGTAACCATGTGCTTGCTTCTCCAATAAAGTCGAATGATATTCATGGAACAGAAATGGCAATTCTGAAATTTCTTCAAGAAGTGCTCGGAATTGCCGGTTTAGATTAGATAATTCACCTAATTTTGTGCTTTGATGAATTTTGGCTTTCCTCAATTCTTTTGGGCACTGTTGGCGTTGAGTATTCCGATACTCATCCACCTGTTTAATTTACGCAGGCCCAAAACAGTTTTTTTCTCCAACACTCGCTTTCTCAAGCAATTAGATGAGCAAAGGAAATCAGTAAAGCGACTGCGCTACTGGTTAATCCTTAGCTTAAGATCTTTGGCTTTAGCCGCATTAGTAACAGCTTTCACCCTTCCCTATCAAAAAGAAGAGAATCAAATAGATGCTCGAGAAACCTTTCTCCACATCTATATTGATAATTCCTTAAGCATGCAACGAGAGGGCAATGAGGGTAACCTGCTAAATCAAGCTCGACTTTACACTAAAGACCTCTTAAACTCTTTGGGAGACGGTATTCAGGTACAACTAATTGCTAATGACTTTAAACCTCGCTACCAAGCTTATTACAGTAATTTAGAGGCTGGCGACTTAGTTCGAGAAATCAGCCTAAGCTCCAGTCACCGTAGCTTGGAGGAAGTATTGCAACGCTTTCGTAACCTTAGTGAGCGTAATCCTAATGCCAAGCATCAATATCTTTTAATTAGTGACTTCCAGAATAGTATTTTCAATACAGATAGTCTCTCGCTTGCTGCCAACGAATCTGTTCAAGTATTAAAGTTAAAGGATAGTCGCGCCTTGCAAAATGCTGCTATCGACTCCATTCAATTTGCCGCTCCTGTTTTTGTTCCTGGACTAGATCAGGAGCTTAGTGTATTCGTCCGAAATTACAGCAATCAAAAGTTGCAATCGGTAAACTTGGCTTTTTACTTAAATGATACTTTAAGAAATACCCAAGTTATAGATTTAGAGCCCAATATGCTTAATGAGGCTAAATTGAGCTTTAGTCCGCCAAAAGCTGGCTCATATCAGGCTCGACTAGAAATTGATAAAGGCGCACCCGACTTTGACAACAATTTTTATTTCAGTTTCCAAACTCTTAAGAAGCAAAAAGTTTACCTATTGAGCGAATTTGAAAATAGCGACCTTCCTTTAAAGATTTTTGATAATGACTATTTTCAATTAGTTCAGGATGAGCCTGAAAACCTTGATTACGACTATCTAAAAGATTGCCGCCTAATCTTGCTTCAAAGCGATATGGAGCTAAGTGAGAGCTTAAATCAGCAATTAAAAAAGCATCTTCAAAAAGGAAAAAACATCTGGTTCTTCCCAGGATCAGACGCGCAAGTATATCAAAGTAATTTAAGTCAATTTGGAGTTGAAATAGGCAAGACCTGGATTGAGGATAGTATTATGGCCCAAGATCTTAATTCTCAAGATCCCTTCTTGGCTAAGACCTTTATCCCATCTAGGCAAAAGCCTATTTTACCTTATAGTAAGTCCTATTTAAAAAGTAAGGATCAGTCGGCCATCTCCTTATTAGAGGTAAACCCGAATTTACCTTTGCTAAGTCGAATCACCTACGGAGAAGGTCAAGTGTTTTATGCTTCCACCTCCATAGCGGCTGAACACAGTAATATAAGCAGTCACCCCATTTTAATTCCCTTACTGGCAAATGCCTCTTTCTTTGCAGGTGATGCGCCGAAAAGTTATATCCGCTCGGGTGTACGCGAAGACTTTCAATCTATTGAAGCGCCTCAATTGGAAGAAGCTCTAGTGCTGAATACCAAGGAAGGTGAATTAATTCCGTTGCAACAATTTAAAGGAGATCGTTACCAATTAAGTTTATATGGCAAGGAGCTAGATGCAGGATCCTATAGAGTAAGCCGAAACGGAGAAGACCTTGCCTGGCTTTCGGTAAACTGCAATCCTAGGGAAAGTGATTTATTGGAAGTGGAAAATGTTGCAGATCGTTTTATGCCCAGCGCTAAAGTGCTAGATATTGAAAGCAAGGCAGATAGCAATAATCTACGTGCTGGTATTCTCAATGAATCAAATCCATTATGGCCTTGGTTTTTAGCCCTGGCTTTACTTTTCCTAATTCTTGAAATGCTCTTTCTTAAGTCTAAGTTCCATCGCTCATGAAAAATGCTCAATACCTATTTAAACAGGTTCGGATTCTTGACTCCGCCTCTGCTCACAACAATAAAGTGGTGGATCTTCTGATTAGTGATGGGAAGATTAGCGATATCGGCAAGAGCTTGGAAGTTAGAGAAGCTGAGGAAATTAGAGGTGAAAATTTACATCTAAGTTTAGGTTTTGTTGACCTGCGGGCAAATTTTAACGATCCTGGCAATGAGGATCGAGAGGATATTGAAAGTGGAGCCGCTGCGGCCTTAGAAGGTGGATATACTAGTGTTGCACTTAGTCCTGCCACCCACCCTCCAGTAGATTCCAAATCAGCAGTGGAGTACCTTCGCTCAAAATCAAATCAAACTGGGATAAACATTTTGCCCATAGCCTCTTTCAGCAAAGGCTTAAAAGGCGAGGAATTAAGTGAGCTTTATGATATGCGTAAAGCGGGAGCAATTGCCTTTAATCATGGTAGCACCGCCATTACCAATAGCGCTTTAATGCGTTTAGCCTTGCTTTACAATCGTGAGCTAGAAACACCTTTGCAGTTGATGTCGATGGATCCTGCCATGGCTGCCGGTGGGCAAATGCACGAAGGAGTTAAAAGCACATGGTTAGGCTTGAAAGGAATTCCAGATTTAGCAGAAACACTCAGCATGAGCCGAGATATTGCTTTAGCCGAATACACCGGTGCAGCGCTCCATTTTAATGGGGTAAGCAGTGCGGCGGGATTAAAGTTAATAGAGGCCGCTCAGGCCAAAGGCTTAGCCATAAGTGGGGATGTAAATTTGCTAAATTTAATCCGCACCAATGCCGACCTCGATACTTACGATAGCAATTTAAAGCTCTATCCTCCCTTACGTGAAGAATCGGATCGCCAAGCTCTTATTAAAGGATTAAAAAGCGGAGTTTTAAAGGGTATTGCTAGCGATCATCGACCGCGCACCATTGAGGAAAAACGCTGTGAGTTTGACCTCGCCCATTTTGGGGCCGCAACCTTAGAAGGAAGTTTTGCAGCCTTAAACACCTATCTACAAGAAGATTTGGGTTTGGCAAAAATCGTAGACTTGCTTACCCATGGTGCGCGTGAGATTCTGCACTACCAAAAAGATGATTCAATTGAAATCGGTAAATCCGTGGATTTATGTCTCTTTAATCCAGAAGAGAAATGGCTTTGGAACGACTATTCTGCCAAAAGCAAAGCTGCCAACTACCCATTTAAAAATTTAGAGTTTCGCGGTAAAATTTTAGGAACCTTTAGTAAGGGAGTTTTCCGCAAACGCGAAGCATGATTATAGGCTACGAAGCAAAACGTATATACCACAACCGCAGCGGCTTAGGTAACTATGGGCGAAATTTAATTCGCGCCTTAAATACCTTTTACCCAAAATTAGAATTGCGGCTTTATAACCCCTGGCCGGGCTCCATCCCTTTTAGCGCAGGCGAAAGGGTTTTAGAACGACTACCAAACCAAAGATCCAAGCTTTATGCCCAACTGTGGCGTAGAAGTTTCCTAAGCAAACAAGCCAAAAAAGAAGGCGTTCAAATTTTTCATGGGCTTTCGGCTGAGCTCCCCCAAGGATTACAAAAACAAGGCATTCGGTCTATTGTAACCGTGCATGATCTAATTTTCTTGCGCTATCCAAATTTGTATAAACGCATCGACCGAAAGATCTACGAACGTAAAGTGCGAAAGGCATGTAATCAAGCCAATTTGGTAGTTGCTATTAGCGATCAAACTCGCTGCGATCTCATCGAATACTTAGGAATCAGCCCCACAAAAATTAAAGTTATTGGACAAGGTTGTGCACCGGAGTTTTGGGAGAACCACCATTCCACAGGTAGAATTTACCTCGATCAATATGCCCTTCCTCAGAAGTACGCCCTTTTTGTAGGCACTTTAGAAGAGCGTAAAAATCCTGTGTTAACAGCTAAAGCCTGTATTGCCGAAAAAATACCATTGCTCTTAGTAGGTAGGCCTAAAAAATATTGGACAGACTTTTACAATTCGCTTAACGCGGATGAAAAGTCCTATATCCATCCTCTTAAAAACGTAGATCAAGAAAGCTTGGCAGGACTTTATCAAAATGCCCAGTTATTCGTTTATCCCTCCGAATTTGAGGGATTTGGGATTCCCTTGGTAGAGGCTATGGCTAGCGGAACTGCTTTGATCAGTTCAAAAAACTCTGCCTTAAAAGAGGTAGCAGGACCTGGAAGCATTTTGCTGAAATCTAATGAACAAGATTCCTTACAAAAAGCACTGCGGAAGTTCTGGGATGATGAAGAATATCGATCGAATTCCATTCACCGAAATGCCAACTTTGTAAAGCAATTTCAAGATGAAGTTATTGCCCAACAATGGTTTGATACTTACCGTGAATTAGGAGGATATGATTAAAATTTCGGCCGTAATAATCACCTACAACGAGGAAAAAAATATCGCTCGTTGCTTAGCTTCCCTGCAAAAGGTTGCTGATGATATTGTGGTCGTTGATTCCTTTAGCACCGATAGCACCAAGAATTTGGTGGAAGTCGCTAATGCCCGGTTTGTACAACATCCCTTTGAAGGCCATATCCAACAAAAAAACTGGGCTATTAGCCAGGCAAAATACCCGCATGTGCTTTCGCTAGATGCAGATGAAGCTCTGGATAAAGATTTAGAAGCGGCCATTTTAAAAGTGAAGGAAAACTGGCAAGCTGATGGTTATTATTTAAATCGTCTCACCAATTATTGCGGGAAGTGGATAAAACATGGCCTTTGGTATCCCGATCGAAAGCTAAGGCTTTGGGATAGTCGCAAAGGGGCTTGGGGCGGACAAAACCCTCATGACACCTATATCCTGGAAAAGGGTTCCACAACTGAGGAACTGCCAGGACATTTACTGCATTATAGTTTTTACAACTTTGAAGAACACTTAGCGCAAATCCGAAGATTTACAGACATCTCTTCCCGAGCGGCATTTGAAAA
>CATMQD010000012.1 GCA_950073045.1 uncultured Flavobacteriales bacterium
TTGGGTTGTCGTGCCTTATTACTTTTTGTTAAAGTAGAAGACGAGCTCAAAGACAATGAAGGAGAAGAAGCGATAAACCCCGATGGCCTCATGCAACGCGCCATCCGCTTAATAAAGGAAACAGTCCCCGAAATGCTATTAATGACTGATGTGGCCTTAGATCCATATTCGGCTTTAGGTCATGATGGGATTGTGGAAGACGGTGAAATAATAAATGATGCCTCCGTGGGTGCCTTGGCCGAAATGGCGGTTAGTCATGCACAAGCTGGAGCTGACTTTGTGGCGCCAAGCGACATGATGGACGGCCGTATTGAAGCCTTACGCATTGCCCTCGATACCGCAGGTTTTGAGAATGTGGGTATTATGAGCTATAGTGCAAAATTCGCCTCTTGCTTTTATGGTCCTTTCCGGGATGCCTTAGATTCTGCTCCTGCAGATATGGCCAATGTGCCCAAGGATAAAAAAACCTATCAAATGAATCCCGCCAATGCCATTGAGGCCAAGCGCGAAGTTGAGCTAGATTTACAAGAAGGCGCGGACATGGTAATGGTAAAACCCGCCATGGCCTATTTAGATATCATTCGACAAACCAAGGAAATTAGTAACGTTCCCGTGAGCGCTTATCACGTAAGTGGCGAATATGCGATGATAAAAGCCGCGGCTGCACAAGGCTGGATAAACGAAGAAGAAGCCATGATCGAATCCTTAACCGCTATTAAAAGAGCAGGCGCCGACCTCATTGCAACTTACTTTGTAAAGGATATACTTAAGAGTTTGTAAGCTGTAAAAAACACTCTTTCACGCATTTAGTATTCGAATTCTTTGCGGTAAAACCCTTAAAAAATGAAGAACACTCAAAGTAAAAATCTTTTCAACGAAGCATCCAAATACATTCCAGGTGGAGTAAACTCCCCAGTGCGGGCTTTTAAGTCGGTTGGTGGTGACCCCATTTTTATAGAGCGTGCAAAAGGCAGCTACCTTTTTGATGCGGATGGGAACCGATATATCGACTATATCGCCTCTTGGGGACCAATGATTATGGGTCATGCCTGGGAGCCCGTAATTGAAGCCGTGCAAAAAGCGGCCGAACGATCTACCTCATTCGGTACTCCAACCGAAATGGAAATTGAACTGGCCCGATTAATTGTAAATGAAATTCCAAATGTAGATCGCATCCGGATGGTAAATTCCGGTACCGAAGCCACCATGAGTGCTATTCGTTTGGCACGAGGTTTTAGCGGGAAAAACAAATTCATAAAATTCGCTGGCAATTACCATGGTCATGGAGATAGCTTCCTCATTAAAGCAGGCAGTGGAGCAGTAACCTTAGGCCATCCTAGTAGTCCGGGAGTAACACCAGGTACCGCCCAAGATACCCTTCTTGCAGAATACAATGATTTAGCTAGCGTTGAAGCCCTGGTGAAGGCCAATCCTGGTGAAATTGCGGCCATCATCCTCGAGCCTATTCCCGGGAACATGGGTTGTATTTTGCCCGAAGCTGGCTTTATAAAAGGTTTACGTGAAATCTGTAATAAAGAGGATATCATTTTAATCTTCGACGAAGTGATGACCGGCTTCCGCCTAGGTTTTGGCGGCGCACAAGCAACCCTTGGAGTTGAAGCCGACTTAGTTACCTATGGTAAAGTTATCGGTGCTGGATTGCCCGTTGGTGCTTACGGTGGCAGAGCCGATATTATGGAGTATATTGCTCCAAACGGACCGGTATATCAAGCGGGAACTCTTTCTGGCAACCCTATTGCCATGACTGCCGGCTATACCCTCTTAAAGCATCTAAAGGAAAACCCTTCCGTTTATACAGATCTTGCTAAAAAATGTGGGCAAATTGAAGATGGTTTACATCCTTTGCTTCAAGAAAAAGGCATCGATTATCAAATCAACCGCCAAGGCTCAATGATTAGTTTGCATTTTAGTAATAGCCCCGTTCGAGACTTTGAAAGCGCAAAATTGGGCGATAATCAGCATTTTAGGAATTTCTTCCACGCCATGTTGGAGGAAGGAGTTTATCTGCCTCCGAGCGCCTATGAAAGTTGGTTCCTCAATGCTGCCCTTAGCGACAGCGATATCGACCACACTTTACAAGCCGCGAAAAATAGTTTGGAAAAGCTCTAAAAATGAGAAATCCTGACTCTCCATTCAAGGGGAGTCAGGACCTCATCAACCAACCAACATGAGCTAAATTAATAGCTCTCCTTAGTGTTTTTTCCAATTTTTATATCAACCACTCTGACACTATAACGTCGTAAACTGGATAAGGGTTGAGTGTTTCTCTCTATAAAGGGATAATTCCTTTCTTTGAAAAAAAATTCCATGCGCAAAATTCTTTCGTTTTCCGCTCTCCTGTTGATGAGCTTTGCCTTGCACAGTCAGAATCTCCCCATCTTTAAAATCTATACCTATCACACTGGAAAGTTCGATCAGGGAGGTACCGAAGTACATGCTTATGATCCACTTTCTAAAAGATTATTCTCGACCAATGCCGCAGAAGGCAAGATGGATATTATTCGCTTGGGCGATTTAAGTAAGCCAGGCCTAATAGCGCAAATCGATCTTAGTCCCTATGGCGGACAAGTAAATTCCATCGCCGTGCAGGGAAATAATGTGGCGGTAGCTTTACAAGCCGGTTTCCCTCAGTCAGATGGTAAAGTGGTTTTCTTCGATACCAATGGCACTTACCTCAATCAGTTGGTTGTTGGCCCAATGCCTGATATGCTCACTTTTAGTCCTTCCCTTCAACACCTAATTGTAGCAAATGAAGGAGAGCCTTCCGACGATTACATCACCGATCCTGCTGGAAGTATATCCATCATTAACTTTAGTGGTGGCCGCTCAGATAACCTTACCCAAGCCGATGTACAAACCGTGCGCTTTACGCGATACGATACTATGCCTTACGATCCTAAGATCAATATCTATGGCAATAATGGCAGCGCAAGTTTTTCGGAAGATGTGGAACCCGAATACATTGCTTTTAACAGTAATGGCACCAAAGCCTATGTTAGTTTACAAGAGAACAATGCCCTGGCAATAATTGATGTTTACACCGCCACTTTAGATACTATTGTAGGCTTAGGATATAAAAATTACAACTTAACCGGAAATGGTTTAGATGCTTCTGATCAAAGTAGTGGCATTAAAATCCAAAATCACTTCAACCTTTTTGGTATGTATCAACCTGATGCCATTTGCTTTTACAGTGATGGCAGTGGCTCATACCTATTTAGCGCCAATGAAGGTGATGCTCGTGATTATTCCGCTTACAGCGAGGAAGAACGCATTAATAATGTGAACCTAAACCCCATTATTTTTAATAGCCCTAGTACTCTTCAAAATGATACCGTATTAGGTCGCTTAAAGGTGACCACTACCCTAGGTAATTATAATAATCAGTTTATTCACGATTCCCTTTTCACCTTTGGTACGCGTAGCTTTAGCGTTTGGGATACCGATGGCAATCTAATATGGGATAGTGGCGACGAATTCGAGCAAACCCTGGCTCTTCTCCATCCCAATGAGTTTAACTCTAATAATGATGACAACTCGAGTTTTAAAAGTCGTAGCGATGATAAAGGTCCCGAACCAGAAGCCATTTGCACCGGCTCCGTTTTAGGTCATAATTATGCTTTTATCGGCCTCGAGCGCATGGGAGGTATAATGATTTACAATATCGATAATCCCAGTCAGCCTGTTTTTGACTCCTACATTTTGGACCGTGATTTTAGTGTACCTGCATCAGATAGTGCAGCTGGCGACTTAGGTCCAGAGTTCCTGAGCTTTATTAGCCCGGCAAATAGCCCAAATGGTCAACCCTTATTAGTAGCCTCCAACGAAGTTAGTGGGACCCTTAGCATCTATCAATTAGGATCCGGTTTCAGCCTAAATGAAATTCAAAAAGAAGCGCTACAAGCCTACCCTAACCCAAGTACCGGACCCGTGCAGTTTAGCCGTTCTACTAGCTTTAAACTTTATAATACCCAAGGTCAGTTTGTGGCCGATTATAAAGATGTTCAATCCGTAGATCTTTCCGCTTTCGCTGATGGATATTACATTCTCCGTAGTACCGATGGTGGCAGTTTAAGAATCCTGAAAAAGTAATTTATGCTTAAGGATCAAATTCTTGATTTTTACGCCAAATTGGATTTAGACGAGAATACTTTACCCCCAAAGGTTAGAGTGATGAATCCATATAAGAAAGAGAACCAAGAGGTTGATCGTCTTTTAAAAGAATTCTATACCAAGTATTATTCAGATAGCCAGCCTCGTGGTTTAATATTAGGCATTAATCCTGGTAGACTTGGTGCTGGGCAAACTGGAATTCCTTTTACCGATACTCCTGCCTTAAGGGAACATTGCGATATTGAAACCAGTATTGAAACCCGGGAGACTTCCTCCGAGTTTGTTTACAAAATGATTGCCGCTTATGGTGGCACCGATACCTTTTATAAGGATTGGTTTATTGGGGCCGCTTGTCCTTTAGGCTTTCTACATTTTAATGATAAAGGCAACTGGGTAAACTGGAATTATTACGATGAAGAAGCGCTCTATAAATCGGTTGAAGACTTTATGATCGCCAAACTGGAAGAGCAGATTAAGATTTGTGGAAATCCAGAAACTGCTGTGGTTTGGGGCACAGGAAAGAATATGAAATACCTGACTAAACTTAATAAGCGCGCTCAGTTGTTTAAGCAATTAATTCCACTAGAACACCCTCGCTACATCTTGCAGTACAAAAGAAAGTCTGTGGATATTTACTTAGATAAATTCCTAACGCATTTAAAACCTGAACTTTAATCAAGCTGTTTAGCGCTCTTGCACGGGCATAGCGCTAGGCATAAAAATCTGTTCTCTTAAAGGCACAGAGTCTAGCTGCCAATGCACCGCCCCATCTCCTTCGCGCAAGCGCGCAAATACTTCTACCTTTCTAAACTTCGAATTGTCCACTTCATCGCCAGACATCATTAAACTGGTGCCGTGGAATAATACTCCATCCCGGCTCTCCATTTCAATTTGTTCCTCCCTCACTTTAATGCTTTCGATAATCGCTAGATCATCTTTTACCTTAAAATAATAAGTCTCATTAATGCCCGCCTCTGCGGTTCCACCCACTTGTTGATCAAAATAATATTCACTCAATTCTGGACTGGGTATCTCCTTCTTCTTTTGCTGGCCGCTGCTGCCACAAGCGGTAATCGCTAAAGCTAAAAGACCCAAGAATAAATTTCGCATCCTTAATTTTTTATAAAAGTAGAACGCCAAGATTGGCCATTCCTGTGATTCAATTCTAGTATATAAGTGCCTTTAGACAATTCCTTCAAGGAAATTGCATCTTCTGTAAAGTCTCCTTTTCTTAATTCCTGTCCATTAAGATTCATTATTCGGTAAGATTTATAATCCAATGGCTGGTCCACTTCAATACTTAAATGATCTTGGGCAGGATTTGGAAAGATGCGCGGTTCTGCCGAATCCCAAGTAGAGAGACTCATTCCATTTCCAATTAAAACCACCGCATAATCTTCGGCTTCACCCTCGTAATAGTTGCAAGCATCTGCCGGAAGGTATTCGGGCATGATACGAATCCGCATTCGAACGCTATCGGTACTACTAAACTGCGGCAAAGTAAAAGTGGCATAGGCATATGATTGAGGATCGATTGGATCCACATCTATCTGCTCCGAAGGTGAAAATGCAGAATCGCCATTAAAGTCGATCCAAGCACGAACGGCATCATCGGGATCAGCTCCAGCGGTACGTACAGAAAGAGTATAGGTCTGATTTGTATTTAGGTTTCCATAAATGGAAGTAAAATCGCTGTACGCAGAACGGGAACTACTATTTTGGATGTTCGACAATAAAACCTCACTTATATAAGTACTTGTAAACTCTGCCGGGTCATTTCCGGTTTCGCAGTAAGATGAACCTTGAACGCGATAATGGAAACGATAAGTGTCCGTGGTATCATTTTGATCGCCAACCGCTCTTACTTTAAAGTAAACATCGCTAGTATTAGACTGTGCAGGAATAGGACGCAGCGTTTGCCAAGTTGAATCCTGTAAGTGAACCATACCAATTGCGCTATCTAAGTCCAAGCCATTGGCCGACCACATCACATAAGCGGTATCAATGCTTCTAGTGTAGGAAATTTTTGCAAATACATGCTGACTCATTACATCTGTTGGTGATTGAAAACCTACACGATGCTCCAAGTTAGTTTGACGAATTTTTGGATAATCTGCACGATCCTTCAAGGAAATCTGCCACATCCCTCTACCCCAAGTGGCGGCTCTTAAAATATTAGCCCCTTGCATAATCTCTAAATCCGTTACCGTCATATTGGGTAAACCACTGTTGTAGAGAAACCAATTATTTGCGAGAAGGGGCTTCACATAAACTCCGATCTCAGCTCCGAGGTAAATATTATGGTCTGGACTATCATCAATAACCACCGAACGAATGGGCATATCACCTAAGTTCCCCGTAATATTTGTCCAACTAGTTCCCTGATCAGTGCTTATAAAAACCTTTTCGCCATTATTTTGATGGGTACCATAAGTAACTATAATAATAGAATCAGAATGAGGTGCGAAAGCAATGTCGGTAATATTGGCATTTGGCAAACCATTGGCTTTATAGCGAAAAGTTTGACCACCATTAAAAGAAATCTCTAAGGAGCTATTTCGGCTTACCGCCAAGATATCGCCATCATTAGGTGCAATTGCCGCGCGTACCACCTCATCACTAAATAATGGGCTTCCCACCTGGCTCCAAGTTTTCCCAAAATCGAAACTTTCGTACACGTTTTCACCAAAGTGATATAATTTAAAATGATTGGTGCTACTGCGTTCTAGTGGTGCCTCCCAGGAACCAGATTGACCGTTAGGCGTGGCACCCATTTGGCTACGACCAGCATCAAAAGTTAATCTGCGAGTACCATATTGTACGCTGCCCATCATCCACTCGGGGTTTAAGGGATGAATTAAGGATTCCATGCCATCAGCACCATAAAACTCAACCCAGCCTTCCTTGCGATAAATACTTGTGCCATTATCCTGAGAGCCGGCCATGGTACTGTAGTGCTCACTTTGGGATAATCCGATGGAGTAAAATTCGCGGATGCCGGTACCTCTAGAAAGTCTTTGCCAATCCTGACCCGTATTGGTACTCTTTGCCAAATAACCATCAGTACCGATGTAAAACTCACCATTAAAACTGCGGATTTCACGTAAATCAGCATGAACGTATTGTGGGCCATTAAAGGGCTGACTGCTATTAATAAACCAATTAGCCACTTGACTAAAATTATGGCCACCATCATCGCTTCGATAAATATCGAGCATGCCATAGATCATAATGGAGGTATCCTGATCACTTACTGCAAATCCATCGCAAGTACCACTAGGATTAGACATAAACTGGAAGTTTTGTCCTTTATCGGTACTTTTCCATACTCCATTTCCTGATGCTGCAAATACACAATCTGGGCAATCGGGACTCACAGCAATTTCTACGTTAGAGCCGCCATTACCCGTAAGAATATCCGATCCACTAAAGGTAAAACCTCCATCGAGCGATACCATAATTTGATCGCCATTATTGCCCCAGTAATAATCATCGTAAACATACACTACGCCCGTATCGCTAGGGTGAAACTGGATATGAGTAATATCGGCACTACTTAAAACCTGAGTCCAAGTTTGCAGATCATCATTGGAGATGTAAAGACCTTGGTTTGTTCCAATATACACACGACCAGGAATATTCGGATGATAGGCTAATTGATAGACTTGTCCGTTTTCACCAAGCCCGGTCCAAGAAATATTACTAGGATTAAAAGCGGTTTGGGTCCAAGTGGCACCACCATCGGTAGAGCGATAAATACCGTGACTGGTGCCATTACGGGCATTTCTAAGATTTATTAAAACAGAATCGCGATTCGTTGGAGAAACGGCCATCGTGTTAACTCCAGTAGCTGTTAAAAACTCGGTGCTCGATCCCGTCCAGGTTTGCCCTCCATCAGTGCTTTTCCAAAAACCTCCACTACGTGAACCTAGGTATAGGTAATCCTGATCATTGGGATCGAAATAAAAACACTCTACCCGACCAAGGCCGGGGCTATAATGTCCGGTAATACTATCTACGGAATAAGGCCCCATATCCATCCAGGCGGTACTGGCAGCCGAGCTCATAGAAGTTTTCAGGCGCGACCATTGCTTGGAGCTGAAATAAGGATCTGTTTGAGAGCGAATTCCATCAGCACCGTATTTATATTCATTGGCCCAAAGCCAACGTTGAAAGCCTTTATAGCCAGACCCCTCTTCGGTGCCATGCTCTTCAAACCATTCGGCCGCAGCCGCCTTTACTTCACTTAAAGAAAATTGTGGGTCGTTCATCATGGCTTTGTATTCTTGGGCTTTAATACCCGAAACACAAAGGAGTGAACACAGTAGTGCTAAGTAGCGTAATGAAATAGGCATAGTGTAATCTCGATTCCTGCTAAATTAGGGCAAATTTTGGCTCCCCTTGGAAGATATCCCCAAAGCATATATAAAGAAGATCATTCATGTTGACATGGATGCCTTTTACGCTTCTGTAGAACAGCGTGACAACCCTGATTTGCATGGAAAGCCATTGGCGGTTGGGGGATCTCGAGAAAGAGGAGTGGTTGCCGCAGCCAGCTATGAAGCACGAAAGTTTGGAGTACGTTCCGCCATGCCATCAGCCATAGCCTATCGGCGTTGTCCAGATATTATTTTTGTAAAACCCGATTTTGCAAAATACCGAGCAATTTCTAAGCAGATTCGAGAGATCTTCTTCCGATATACCGATTTAGTAGAACCGCTTTCGCTAGATGAAGCCTATCTCGACGTAAGTGAAAATAAAGCAGGCATTAGCAGCGCCAGTAAAATTGCCCGACAAATTCGTGCTGAAATTAAGTCTGAAACGCAATTAAATGCATCTGCCGGAATTTCAATTAATAAATTTTTGGCCAAGGTGGCTTCCGACATCAATAAGCCAAATGGCCAAAAAACCATAATGCCCGAAGAGGTTATTCCCTTTTTAGAGCAACTACCCATAAACAAATTCTTTGGGGTGGGAGCTAAAACGGCCGACAAGATGAAGCGTTTGGGAATTCATACTGGTCGAGATTTAAAGGAATGGGATTTAATGCTCTTAAAGCAGGAATTCGGAAAAGCCGGCCAACACTATTACAATATAGTTCGTGGATTACAACAAAGTGCTGTTAAGCCCTTTCGGGAGCGGAAATCCTTGGGTGCAGAGCGAACTTTCGATCACGACCTTAAAGGAATGAAGGAGGTATTACCTGCCTTTGAAAACATCTTCGATATTTGGCATCAGCGAATTACCGAGCAGGAGCTTGCAGGGCGAACAATTAGCTTAAAGATGAAAAATCAAAATTTCGAAACCATTAGCCGTAGCACTACACTATTGCATCCCAGCAAAGATCGGGGCGATTTATGGTCAGCGGCCAAAGGGCTTTTACTGGCAGAATATCAAGGTCAGGCAATTCGTTTAATGGGCTTAAGTTTATCCAATTTTAAGAAAGACCCTCAAAATCAAGCTACACAGCTAACTTTAAAATTTTAAGCGCCTTTCGCTTTTACGATATGATTAAAAAACTTCTCCTTTTCGGTTTCCTTCTTACGAGCATGGCTTGTTCTAAAACCCATTTTTATGCCGCCGAAAGCTTTCAGGTTTTAGCCAAAAACGAATTAGGTGTTTACCTTTTTTTACCCTCCCAATCTTTGCCTCCAGGGCTGATAGAATTAGGTACTTGGGAATTCACTAATCGAAATAAAATTGACGACAATTCAGTAATCCGCAAATTAGAGGCTCGCGCGAAGTCCATGGGATCCAATGTGGTGCGTTTAGAAAAAGTGGAATCGAAGTTTAGTGGGGAGAAACTTAGCGCTACTTTTTATTATCATGAAGATATAGCGGCTATCCGATATCATATCAATAAGCTAGAAAGAGCAAAGCCGCTGCAAAATTGCGAATGCAATTTGGTGCATATTTTTCGCTACCGAAGAAAGCCGGTGCCAGAGGCTGATTCGATATCGGTAAACTTAAACGGAGAAAAGGTGGCTGATTTAAAACAGCAGGATAAGTTTGATATTGAGCTTGCCGCTAATCAACCTATTGAACTCTTTAGCTCTGAAAGCGACACCTTAACGATTGAAGCATTTAGTGGCAAAGAGTACTTTATTGAGCTTTTTGAACCTAACAAAAGTAGCTCCTATTTTAATGATGGAAACCTAGGCTTAATCTACCAAGGTGGGAACACTCGATTTGTAAATCGCAAGGGAATCCTAAATCAATTGCGGTACGAGGTTTACCTTTTACAAGCAAAAAGCAGTGAATCATAGCTTACGAAACTTTCGTCTTTGCGCAGCTATTCAAATTAGTAGATTTGCATAAAATAATCGTATGAAAAAGATATTCTGGATTTTAGCCTTTAGCCCTCTCTTTTTTGTGGCTTGTGATAAGGATACCGTTACAGACGTAATTAGTGGTAATGTATCTGCTGCTCAAATTATTGATGGTTTAAAGATGGCACTTAATGTAAGTTCGGATACCTCCATTGCTACTTTATCTCAATTCGACGGTTATTTTGGCGATCCAGAGGTGAAGTTAGATTTACCTTCAGGGACCGCTCTTGCGATAGATGCTTTAAAATCTAAGAGTATCGATTTAGGTATTACCACCATCACAGGCGAAGATCTGTATAATGGCACCACAATTTTAGGTGTTACAATTCCAGGTTTAGCTGGCACAGAATCACAAGTTGTAGAAGGAATTAACCGTGCTGCTGAAGGCGCCGCCAATACTGCCAAACCTATTTTCGCATCGGCCATTACTAATGTGAGCATTCTAGATGCTAGCTCAATTCTGCTTAGCGGAAGCGATACTTCTGCCACAGCATATTTACGTACGAGCACAGGTTCAGATATGTTCCAGGCTTATGAGCCAAAGGTCGACAGCACGCTAAATGCCATCCAAATTGGAAATGTTAGTGTGACTCAATCCTATGAAGATTTGGTTAAAGACTATAATGACTTGTTAGCCATCGGAGTTCCTGGATTTGGCGATATTGGTAGTTTAACAAACCTTAACCAAATTCAGGTTGATGACCTTTCTGCCTACACCACCAACCGAGCTTTAGACGGGTTGTACGACAAAATGGGCGAAGAGGAAACCGCCATTCGTACCGACCCTGCGGCTAGAGTAAATGATCTTTTGGCCTTAGTATTTGGACTGCTCGACTAATGAATAAATTCCTTTTTGCCTTTATCTTCCTTCCACTTTTAGGCTTTAGTCAGAATAGTGAAGCCTATACTGATGAAGACCTTCGACATTACTTAAAGGTAAGTAGTGCTATGTTCGAGCATCAAATGGAAGAGGCGGCCAATGCCCAAAGGATGCAAGAAGAGTTGGGAATTAGCCGAGAACAAATGGAAATGACCTTAGATGCTTTAAAAGAAGCTGGATCTTGGGAAGTTCTAAAACCTAAATTGGATGCAGACTATGCCCAACGATTTGACTCTTTGATGACCTATCGGGCCACCTTAAAGCAGCGCATGCGCGAGCATTTGCTCCTAGCGATTAAACCTTATGGTTGGGATGAAGATTACTACCAACATTTATTGCTTACCATTCAAGCTGATAAAGCCCTCCAAGAACGACTGATCCAACTTAGTAAAGAAAGCGAATGAAAACGGTAGGCATCCTAATGGGTGGATACTCGGGTGAATACGAAGTATCCATCGCCAGTGGCAATGTAGTTTACCAAAATCTTTTAAATCAGGGTTTTGAACTTTTCAGGGTGGAGTTAAAACGACAAAATTGGGAAGCAATTGATGCTGATAATAATCGTTATCCCATTCAAAGTGATGACTTTAGTTTCCTCTTAGGCGAGCGCAAAGTAAACTTTGATGCAGTGTTTAATGCAATCCATGGTCACCCAGGAGAAGATGGCCCTCTGGCAGGTTATTTTGATATGCTGGGTTTACCTTATACTAGTTCTGGCCAGTTCGCAAGTGCCTTAACCTTTAATAAGGCTGAGTGTAATATCATTTTAAAACGCTATGGTTTTAGCGTCCCCGAAAGTATTTTCCTTCACGCTGAAACGGGAATAAGCGAATCTGAAATAATTGACCGACTTGGCCTCCCCTGCTTTGTAAAACCTTGTCGCAGTGGATCTTCACTAGGGGTTAGCAAAGTAAAAACGGTTGCTGAACTTGGACCGGCCATTGAAAAGGCAAAATCGATAGACCATAAAGTTCTAATTGAAGCAATGGTTCCTGGATTAGAACTAGCCTGTGGTGTTAGTGATCATAGTGGCGAAATTGGAGCCTTAGCTGTAACCCATATCAAACCTACCGGTGAGTTTTTCGACTATGAATCCAAATACAGTGGAGGCTCAGAAGAAATTACCCCTGCTGATATCGAAGCGCGGACTTACGAGAAAATAATGCGCACCACCGAACAGGTATATCGCCTCTTGGAGTTAAAAGGACTTTCTCGAGTTGATTATATTCTTGACGCATCCGGAGAGCCCATACTAATAGAAGTAAATACAGTTCCTGGCTTTAGTGCCGAAAGTCTTTTGCCCAAGCAGGCAGTTTATGCTGGAATTCCTTTAAGTGATCTCTTCCGCATGAGCATAGAAAAAACCCTAACTTAGAAAAATGAAGATTGCTGTTTTTCCCGGTTCTTTCGACCCTATTACGCTTGGGCATGTAGATATTTTAACCAGAGCCATTCCATTATTCGACAAAATTGTGATTGCCGTTGGCCGAAATGCCAATAAAAAGTACATGTTCCCAGAGGAGCAAAGAGTTGCCTGGATTGAAGAAACCTTTAAGGATGAGCCAAAGGTAGAAGTAGGTAAATACAGTGGTCTTACCACCCGGTATTGCGCCGAGGTTGGAGCTAACTATATTTTAAGAGGATTGCGAAATCCTGCTGATTTTGAATTTGAAAAAGCCATTGCCCAAACCAATCGGAAATTAAAAGGCGATTTGGAAACAATCTTTTTGCTAACTGCTTCTGGCCTATCGTCCATCAGCAGCAGCATAGTGCGCGATGTTATTCGTAATGAGGGTGATTATGCCCAATTTGTACCTCCGGCGGTGCGTGTGTCCTAGGATTCTAATTCTTCTGCCAAAGCGTCTAAAACGATAGCGATATTACCATAAGTGTTTTTACGGTTTTCTTTAATCTCCTTTTTATCGCACCAGCTGGCATCTAAAATATCCTCCTCTAACTGAGGTACCAAGAAATCGAAACCATTGGCAATTTGCATCAAATACCAATAGGTTCTTTTTAAAATCAAAGCTCCATTAAGCTCGTAAATATGATAGGTGGTTGGCAGAACTCCAATTATATTAGGACGAGGTACTCCGGTTTCCTCCTCAACCTCTCTTACAGCTGCCATTTCTTTTGGTTCACCAAATTCGATTTTCCCTTTTGGTAGATCCCATTTACCCAAGCGGTAGATCATTAACAACTCTTGGTCGGGATTTAAAACTGCCCCGCCAGCTGCTTCAATTAATTTGAAGTTCGACTTAAAGCGTGCCCATACCTCTTTAAGGTTCCTAGCAAAAATATAAACTGGCTCTGAGGGCTCCTCTAGTCTGGAACGAACTAAGTTTAACAATTGTGCTTCCCCCAAAAAATCAATGGCTTTGGAACGGGGTTCATCCCCAATTAAAATAAGCGAATCCTTGATGAAAACTTTATACATTTGAGCCATGATTTTAGACGCTACCACGGCGCATGAGACGGCCGAAAAGCTCATGCAAATTAAGGCAATAAAACTGCAACCCAAAGAGCCCTTCACTTGGGCTAGTGGATGGAAATCTCCAATTTATTGCGACAACCGCATCACGCTCAGTTACCCTGAGCTCAGAAACTTTCTTAAAAAATCTCTGGCAGAGGCACTTAAGAAGCTACATCCAGGAGCAGAAGTTATTGCTGGAGTGGCAACAGGAGCTATTGCCATGGGCGCTTTAGTGGCGGATGAACTGCAATTGCCTTTCGTTTATGTTCGTCCAGAACCCAAAAAACACGGTCGCCAAAACCAAATCGAAGGAGAATTGCCTGCCAAAAGCAAAGTAGTGGTG
This sequence comes from uncultured Flavobacteriales bacterium, assembly GCA_950073045.1. GTDB lineage: Bacteria > Bacteroidota > Bacteroidia > Flavobacteriales > Schleiferiaceae > Croceimicrobium. The sequence continues at coordinate 14,160 of CATMQD010000012.1, forward strand.
GTAGAAGATTTAATTTCTACGGGTGGCAGTAGCCTAAAAGTGGTAAATGTTTTGCGCGATAGCGGAGCTGATGTTCAAGGAATGCTAGCCCTTTTTACATATGCCTTCCGCATTGCCGAGCAAAACTTCGCCGAGGCTAATCTCGACTTACATACTTTAAGCGATTACCCACATCTTTTGGAGGCTCTGCGAAAAAGTGGTGATCTGGATCCCGAAACATTTAAAACCCTCATTACCTGGCGTGAAGACCCCAGTGTATGGCAAGCTTAAGTTTATGAATATAGAATCAAAAGAGGTTCAAATCTCTAAAAGCCCAGAAGAGTTTTTTCAGTTAATGGAAGACCTCAATAATATGAAATTGGTGATGCCCGAATCGGTAGAGCGCTTTGAAGCGGATGAAAACACTTTTGTTTTCGGATTAAGAGGTATGCCAGATGTACGCCTGCTAATTGATGAAGTGCGCAAACCTGATTTATTGAAATTTAAAGCTGCCAGCTCTAAATTAGATTTTACGCTTAGCACCCATTTAGAGGGTAATGAAAATGGCGCCAAATTGAAATACAGTTTCGAAGGTAAGTTTAACCCGATGATGAAGATGATGGTGGAACGTCCGCTGAGCCGATTTATCGAAGACCTAACGGAAAGCACTGCAAAACTTTAATTTCCTTCCGACATCAAGAATTGTACTTCTTGGTGTCGGATGGTTTCTAGCTCGCCACTCTCCCACCTCACTTTAAGGGCCCCATCAGCAACAAGCTGCTCACAACGCAAATTCCGAACTTCACCATTGCGCATTACTGGCACAAAGCCATCTCGACCATAAAGCGCCGATTCAAACTCCTTTAACTGAAAGCTTCCGTGTCCATTTTTTAGATCTAAATAACGCTGAAATAAGCGCGGACGAAATTGCTCAAAAACTTCCATCGGTTCGAGCTCTCTATTTAACACTAAGCTTAAACTACTAGCATTTGGATAGGGAAACTCTTTCTGTTTAACGTTGACTCCAATCCCCACAATGCAAGACTCCATGCGACTTCCTCTTAAGCTCGATTCGGCTAATACCCCAGCTAATTTCTTTTTTCCAAAATACCAATCATTCGGCCATTTCACTTGTGTAGATAATCCTAAGTGCTCACCAAGGTCTTTTAAGGCAAGACAAACTGACATAGTTAAACGATAAGATTCAGACGCTGGCAGAAAATCTGGTTGCAAATAAACACTCATCAACAAATTTTGGCTGGCTTGAGATTCCCATTGCTTGCCATATTGTCCACGGCCCAATCTTTGGTATTCGGTAATCAGACAAAAGCCCTCGGGCAAATTTTGTTGAGACGCTAGATTCTTTAATGCTGTGTTGGTGCTATCAACTTCCTCGAGAATTTGATACTCTTTTGAAAGCAATTCGGTATTCATAAGGCTTAATTCGAAATAGAGTCGGGAACCCTTAGCGACAATGCTTAATTTTGCCCTCAAATTAAATGTATTTAATGACGCAAACGAATTTTTCGAAACTGGTTGATGAAATCATTGAAGGTATGGACGATCTAAAAGCATCGAACATTACCGTGATGGATATGCGTACAATTGAAAACTCTATCTGCTCTTTCTTTGTTATAGCAGAAGGAACTTCTAACACTCAAGTTAAAGCGATCAGTGATTCGGTTGAGAAACGTGTGCGAGAAAACCTGAATGATAAACCCTGGCATATTGAAGGTCAAGAGAATGCAGAATGGATTTTAATGGACTATGTTGATACTGTAGTGCATATTTTCCAACCCGAAACTCGCAAGTTTTACGACCTAGAAATCCTATGGGGAGACGCTGATCTCCAAGTGATAGAGGCGAATTAATAAGACTAAGACAAGAATGGAAAACGAAAAAGAGAACAAGGAACAACTGCGGAAATTAAAGGAGCAGTTTTCTCGTAATTCTAACGAAAAACAGAACGGCAATAAGGGCAATGGCCCGGGCGGCGATCCTCGTCGCAAGTTCAATTACCTTTGGATTTACGGTATCATCCTCCTGATTTTCATTGCTATCCAAATTATGGGAAGCTTTGGAAATGCTCTAGAGCAAACCAATTTTGATGATTTCACCCAGATGATTGAGCGGGGTGACGTTAAAAAAGTAAAGATCATCAATGAAAAGGTAATTCAAGTTTACCTTACAGAGGATGCATTGAGCTCCGACATAGAAGCTTATAGCGAACTTAAAACCGAAGGAACTGCTAATAATGTCGATGGCCCGCATTTCACTTTCGAAATGCCTTATGAAGCCTATAAGGAGAACATGACCTATTTTTATGAGCGTCATCCTGATTTAAAAGATAAGCGTATAACGCCCGTTTTTGAGGAACGTAAAGATGTTTGGGGCGATGCCATAGCTTGGTTTTTACCCTTAATCCTTATAGTTGGAATTTGGATTTTCATCATGCGTCGAATGAGTGGCGGTGGTGCTGGCCCTGGTGCCCAGATTTTTAATATTGGAAAATCAAAAGCCCAACTTTTCGATCAGAATACCAATGTTAAAATCACCTTTAAAAATGTAGCTGGTTTAGAAGGAGCTAAAGAGGAAGTGCAAGAAGTGGTTTCCTTCCTAAAGGATCCAGACCGTTATACTTCATTAGGTGGTAAAATCCCTAAAGGTGCCCTATTAGTAGGCCCTCCTGGAACAGGTAAAACTCTTCTAGCCAAAGCGGTTGCTGGCGAAGCAAAGGTGCCGTTCTTCTCTCTATCCGGTTCCGATTTTGTAGAAATGTTTGTGGGGGTTGGTGCCTCACGAGTGCGTGATTTATTTAAGCAGGCTAAGGAAAAATCTCCAAGTATCATTTTTATAGATGAAATTGATGCCATTGGTAGAGCTCGTGGTAAAAATGCCATTTCTGGCGGAAATGATGAGCGTGAAAACACCCTTAATCAATTACTTACGGAAATGGATGGTTTTGGCACCAATGAGCATGTAATTGTAATTGCTGCGACCAACCGTGCCGATATTTTAGATAAGGCCTTAATGCGTGCTGGTCGTTTTGATCGACAGATTTACGTTGATCTTCCCGAATTAAATGAGCGCAAAGAAATTTTCAAGGTTCATTTAGCACCATTGAAATTAGCTCCCAAAGTTGATTCTGATTTCTTAGCCCGCCAGACTCCTGGGTTTAGCGGAGCAGATATTGCTAATGTTTGTAATGAAGCAGCCCTAATCGCAGCGCGTAAGGGTAAAAACGCCATTGAGCAACAAGATTTCTTGGATGCTGTAGACCGAATTATTGGAGGCTTAGAGAAAAAGAGTAAAATTATCTCAGCTGACGAGAAAAAAGTTATTGCTCATCATGAAGCAGGACATGCCACTATCAGCTGGCTTTTAGAACATGCACATCCTCTAGTAAAAGTTACTATTGTACCGCGCGGTCGTTCCTTAGGAGCAGCATGGTATCTGCCGGAAGAGCGACAACTTACCAATACCGACCAAATTTTAGATGAGATGTGTGCTGCTTTAGGCGGACGTGCTGCCGAGGAGATTATCTTTAATAAAATATCTACTGGTGCTTTAAGTGATCTTGAAAAAGTAACCAAGCAAGCAAGAGCGATGGTTACGATATACGGCTTGAATGAAAAGCTAGGTAATATAACTTATTACGATTCTCAAAACGGAAATGAAATGGGCTTCACTAAACCATACAGTGAGCGAACTGCCCAAACAATTGATGAGGAGATTAGCAAAATCATTGAGAATCAATACGCCAGAGCCAAAAGAATATTAACAGAGAATAAGGAAAAACTTGTTGAGTTGGCTGAGCACTTGCTTGAGAAAGAAGTTATTTTTAAGGAAAATTTGGAAGAGATCTTTGGTAAGCGTCAATGGAAGAGCCGTGATGAAGTTTTATTAAGCGAAACTTCCAGCGGTGAAACCAAAGTTGAGCCGCTTAATCCTAGTGAGGAAGAAGCCCCAAGTGAGGATCATCCAGCCTAAAGCCTATGGCGGAGCAAAAAGTGAAAAAAGGTTTTTTGGGTCGTTTTCTAGATGTACTATCAGGAAAGCCCAGTGAAGAAGGCCCGGAGTCTAATCCGGAAAAGCCAGTCATTGATTTTGCTTCTGTTGAATCCGATCCTACTGATTTAGAATTTGTAAAGAAATTTACCTCTTCCGGGGGTAAATTTCTTTATTGTGAAGACGAGGCTGAAGCCTATCATTACCTCAGTCAAATAATGGATGAATCAGGCTTAAACATGGTGTACTGCACCAATGATAACCTCAACTCCATCCTACGTAAAGCCCAAGTAAATTTAAGCGAGCACAATTGGCAAGAGAGTGATGCCTTTTGCACTTCTTGCGAGTATTTAGTGAGCTTTAATGGTGGCATTATGATTTCGGAAAATCAATTGCATGGTAAAAAGCTCGATGATCTTCCAGAAACCTTTATCGCCATTGGCCGAACCAGTCAGATCGTAGAAAATCTGAGAGCCGCTTTAGCAGGAATTCGTTTTCGCTACAAAAACAATCTGCCCTCGCAAATAACCACTATTAAAGGCCCCAAAAAAGTGGAAGGCTTAGAAGAGGAAAATAGTCAGGGTAAAATTTGCAATAAGGAGATTTACCTCCTGCTCTTGGAAGATCAGCTTTAAATGTCAAATCTCATCACCAGAAGCCTCAGCGGAATTATATATGTGCTGATAATTATCAGTGCCATTTTTTATGTTCCTAATGGTTCCTATTACCTAGCCGCTTTATTTGGCGTTTTAGGTCTTATCGAATGGCAACAATTTAAACCAGATCCTAAGTATAAGCTATATACCGGACTTTCTATTAGCATTTTGCTCCTCTCGATGGCCATTATCTACCCAAAAGAAGATGCAGCGATTAATGGCGTGCTCGGTTTTTTAAATATCCTTTTAATCCTTTGGCTCGCATTTCACAGCCTACTTAATAAGCCTAAAAAAGAGAATGCCCTCGAGTCGTTATTCAGGAATGTTTTCGGCTTGTTTTACCTCATTTTACCACTACTAGCCTTAGGCGAACTGGGAGTTAGACCATGGGTACTTATTGGAGTATTTATCATGATCTGGTGTTTTGATAGCTTCGCCTATTTAAGTGGCAAATTTTTAGGTAAGCATAAAATGACACCCAGCATTTCCCCCAATAAAACTTGGGAAGGCTTTGCGGGTGGAACTCTATTTGCTGGCTTAGCAGCCTGGTTATTACACCTTTATGCCGGTGAAGAGGATATGGCGCTTTGGCATTGGCTCGTACTATCTTTGCTCATTGTTTTTAGTTCTACCCTTGGTGACCTATTTGAATCAGCCCTTAAGCGCAACCACGGAATAAAAGATAGCGGGAAGTTAATGCCCGGCCATGGAGGAATTTTAGACCGAATAGATAGTTTACTTGTTGCTATGCCGGTAACCTTTTTATTTTTGAAACTTGTAGCCACCAACAGCTTATGATACGTATACACCAGGAAGGTTTCCGGATTCTTTTACAAACCCTTATTGGGCTTGGGATTATTAATGCTTTGGTGAACTGGCTTAGCGATTTAGCTTGGCTTGAAAATTCGGTGCTGGTACTTAGTCTGATCGTTTACCTCCTAGTATTACAGTTCTTTCGCAATCCACGACGCTACCCACCGCAAGGAGAAGATATTGTAATTGCTCCTGCCGATGGTAAAATTGTGGCCATTGAGGAAATAGAGGAGTCGGAGTATTTTAAGAAGAAAATGCTGCAAATCAGTATCTTCATGTCCCCTTTAAATGTGCATGTAAACCGCTATCCGGTAAGCGGCAATGTTACTTACTCCCAATATCATGCAGGTGCCTATTTGGTAGCTTGGCATCCAAAATCGAGTACTTTAAACGAAAGAACGGCGGTGGTTGTTAAAACCCCAAATGGTGTAGAGGTAATGCACAAGCAAATTGCTGGAGCAGTGGCTCGTAGGATTATCAATTATGCCAAACCAGGTTCGAAAGCTATTCAAGGTGCCGATTGCGGTTTTATCCGATTTGGATCCAGAGTGGATATTGTGCTTCCCTTAGATGCGAATATCTTAGTGAAAGTTGGCGATAAAGCTCGTGGTGGAGAGCAAATATTGGCCGAATTAAAGTAATTGAAGAATGAGTAGCTTGGACAAAGAGTTTGAGAAATATGTGGAAATCGGCAATGAAATGCCCCCACAGGCCGCGGATGACATGTTGATTGCTTACGCCTTTTACAAACAAGCCACCGAGGGAGATGTTAATGGTGACCGCCCAACGGAATCCAGTAATGTGGTACAAACCTTCAAATATGATGCTTGGCGTCGATTAGAGGGAATGCCAGCTGAAGAAGCTAAAAAGCGCTACATCCAAACCATTATTGAGCTCAAGGCTAAGCTAAAGCAGAAAAAAGGCTAAACTTAAGCTCCTCGCTCTATAGCCCAACTCTTTGCTAATTCTAATTGCTGTTCTCTACTTAGCTTCGAATTATCCAATACTAAGGCATCTTCGGTTTGCACCAAAGGCGAATCTTTTCTGCTAGTGTCCAAATGGTCTCTTTCTGCTAAATTGGCGCGAACTGATTCAATATCGATATCCTGACCTTTACTTTTTAATTCTTCAAATCGGCGCTGAGTTCTAATTTCAGGATCAGCGGTCATAAATATCTTTAACTCCGCATTAGGTATTACTACCGAGGCAATATCTCTGCCATCCATAACCACAGAACCAGCAGCCGCAATCTCTTGCTGTTGAGCTACTAGAAACTTTCGCACTGCTGAAATCTGAGCCAAGATACTCACCTTAGAAGCTACCGCTGCTCCTCTTATTTCATCCTCAACATTTTTTCCATTTAAATGGATAACAGCCTGCTGATGTTTTTCAGAATATTGAAAATCGAGTTTCACTTTACTTAAGGAATCCAGTAATGCAGATTGCTTAAGCTCATCCCTTTGCCAAAAATCACCTTTAATAGACCATAAGGTTACCGCCCGGTACATGGCTCCGGTGTCGATATAACGGTAATTTAAAATTGACGCAAGTTCGCGAGCCATTGTGCTCTTTCCCGTGCTGGAGTATCCATCCACGGCTATTCTAATCCCTTGACTCATTCCTTCTTTTTTCGAAATTGCTCAAAGCTAGTACGCAGGGTAATTTGATTGGCCCCACCAGCGATATGATACATATTACGGCTGTAATGAAAATAGAACTTGTAGATTTTAATTCCCCCTCCAACAGAAAAACCAGCCACCGTTCTTCGGGTATCAAGGTTCAACTCTTGGCGTTTACGGAAACTATATCCAAATTGAATATTAAAAGATTCTGATGGTGCAAACTCGGCTCCAATTACTACATGACGAAGCAGGTTGTTCCATATGCTTGGGAAATTCTCCTCTACTTCTCCCGTAAATTGATTTACGGTAAAGGCTGTTGGATCGGTATATCTTAAATCAAGGGTTTCTAAATGCTCCAAAGTAATTTGCCAGCGCAAGGGCATATGCTCAAATCGATTAGAGATACCAAACTGTATTTCGAAAGGTAAATTTTCTCTCTCCTCCGCATAAGGGTTTAACTGAAATCCAGCATTCCGCATTACTAATGCCATCGCTAATCTCCTGGATGGAATCTGATAAGTTACACCTGCATCCCAGGCTAAGCCCCAAGAGCTCCAAGTATCGTAAACAGAATTAATCACCTTCATGGTAGCACCCAGCCTCCAATTAGAATCGATTTTATAGGAATAACCCACATTAAATGAAAGGTCATTACCAGAGAAAGTTCCTTGACGAATACCAATCACATTGGCGCGATCGAATTCACCATAATCAAAGTATACCAGTTGTGCGAAAAAGGTTCCTACACTGTCAAAGTGCTGAGCATAGGCTAAGTCTGCAAATCGAATATCTGACACATAATCCACGATGCTTGTACTTAGCTGTCCACTCATATCTGCATTTAGCAAAGAGGGATTGTAAAGGGCAAAGTTTATATCCGGTGCAGTATTCGCAATGGCATTGCTTCCCTGGCCAGCAACCCTTGCCGAGGCGATATTATTTAAAAACTGAAAGGTAGTTTGTCCACCCACTTGGGCTGATCCAAATAATGGGCTAAGAACAAGTACTAATAGCAATCTTTTCATGGAGCGCGAAAGTTATGAAAAGAACGCCGAGGATGTTGCATTATTGGCTGCCTTTGAAAATGAAATAAGCAGAAAAAAAAAGCCCGGCAATATTGCCGGGACTTTTATTTATTTTGCGCCAAAGCCTATTGCCTTGGATTCTACTTTCAGGTTTTTCGCATTCTCAACTAGCTCATCACTAAGTCCAATCTCAATTACATCCATCATCTTTTCTACATAATGGAAGTTTAGGCCTTTAAGGTAGTCTTCTCGAATTTCATTGATATCCTTTTCATTTCGCTTAGAGAGAATGATATCCGTAATATCTGCACGCTTAGCTGCTAAAATTTTCTCTTTAATTCCGCCAACTGGAAGCACTTCACCTCGTAGAGTGATTTCGCCTGTCATTGCTAAACGGGGTTTAACTCGACGCTGTGAAAACAAAGAAGCCAAAGAGGTTAAAATACTAACCCCTGCCGAAGGACCATCTTTAGGAACCGCACCTTCGGGAAAGTGAATATGAACATCGTATTGATCGAAAAGTCGATAGTCTACACCAAAATCTTCGGCATGAGCCTTTAAATAAGCCATGGCAATACTGGCCGATTCTTTCATCACCGAACCCAGGTTGCCAGTTACGCTTAAACGACCTTTACCTTTAGCGATAGATGACTCTATATATAATATATCACCACCTACGGGAGTCCAAGCTAGTCCTGTAACTAAACCTGCTATGGAGCGATCTTCATAACGATCTTTAGTAAAGCGCTCAGAGCCAAGAATATCGCTCACATCGCTTACTTTAGGTTTAATATGGTATTCATTTTCCATAGCAATGCTTTTGGCAGCATAACGTACCATTTTAGCGATCACCTTATCTAAACCGCGCACCCCAGATTCGCGGGTATAATGCTCAACTACATATTCTAGGACCTTTTTACTTAGCCCTAAATGCTTCTTATCAAGGCCGTGCTCCTTTAGCTGCTTAGGCAGAAGGTGCTTAGCGGCGATCTGTACTTTTTCCTCAACGGTATAACCGTTAATCTCTATAATCTCCATCCGGTCGCGTAAAGCAGGATGAACAGTACTTAAGTTATTTGCCGTAGCAATAAACAACACCTTGCTTAAGTCGTAGCCAACCTCGAGGTAATTATCGTAAAAGCTGTGATTTTGCTCTGGATCTAAAACTTCTAACATCGCCGAGGCAGGATCGCCATGACCGCGGCCAGCGGCCAGTTTATCTATTTCATCTAAAACAAAAACTGGATTCGAAGTTTCGGCCTTTTTCACACTTTGTAAAACTCTACCGGGCATGGCACCAATATACGTTTTACGGTGTCCGCGAATTTCAGCTTCATCACCTAAGCCACCGAGGGCCATTCTAACATATGGACGACCAAGGGCCTCAGCCACACTTTTACCTAAACTAGTTTTACCTACTCCAGGAGGTCCATAAAGGCAAAGAATAGGAGCTTTCATATCTCCTTTAAGCTTTAGAACCGCTAAATATTCTAATAAACGCTCCTTAACTTTTTCCAATCCGTAATGGTCGCGGTTAAGAATCCGTTCCGCTCTCTTTAAATTGAAGTTATCCTTGGTTGTATCATCCCAAGGGAGGTCCAGCATAAACTCCAGATAATTCCTTTGAATGCTGAACTCGGGAACTTGCGGATTTACACGTTGTAATTTATTAAGCTCTTTCTCAAATAATTCTCCAACTTTTTCCGGCCAATTCTTCTTTTTCCCCTTGGCCCGCATTTCCTCAATTTCAGATTCGGTGCTGCTTCCGCCAAGTTCTTCTTGAATTTGTCGTAATTGTTGTTGCAGGAAGTATTCCCTTTGTTGCTTATCGAAATCCGAACGAACCTTATCTTGAATCTCGTTCTTCATCTCCAGCATCTGAGACTCTAGATTGAGAAGCTTCAATACTTCAGTAGCGCGATTATCGAGATCATCAATTTCTAAAAGATGCTGCTTTTTATCTACCTCCGCATTCATATTATTGCTCACAAAGTTGAGCAAGAAGGTATCGCTATCAATACTTCGGATGGTGAGCGCCGCCTCATTGGGAATTTCTTGAGACTTATCAATAATCTCCAAAGCAACATCCTTAATAGAATCCATCATCACTTTAAAGTGCTGATTGGTTTCTTCTGGAATCTTTTCGTCGGCCTTTTCAACCTTAGCGTAAATATGAGGCTCGGCGCGTGTAAACTCTTTAATGACAAATCGTCTTAAGCCTTGGAGGATTACCGCAGTATGACCATTTGGAAGTTTAAATTGGCGAATAACCTTGGCTACGGTTCCAATGGTGTAAAGGTCATCCGTGTTAGGATCCTCAGTATCACCATTTTTTTGGCTAACTACACCCAGGAGGCCTTCCGACTTACTTACCTGATTAAGAAGACTTATGGACTTTTCTCTTCCGGCAGTAATTGGAATTACGATACCTGGAAAAAGAACTGTATTCCGAAGTGGTAATATGGGAAGTTCTTCCGGGAGGTCCTGATTTTTAAGACTTTCCTCATCTTCCTTACTCATCAAAGGGATGTAGTCTCCATCTTCGCGAAGTACTCCCATTTGAATTTGATCTATCTCGTTGAAATTGCTAAAACTCATGCACTATAATATAGGTCGGTTTAGAAACAAACCAACCCAGAAGGTTCAATCCTTATGCCAAAAGGGGCTTAGCCTCTGTAGGAAGCCGTTTTGTCAAAAACGACCTGCAAAATGTCACGCTCTGTATCATTTAATTCGATACCTCGTCGCTCCATTACTAGGGCTGCCGTTTTCATGGCTTTATCAAATCTATACTCGGTAAAGCCACCTGAACCGCCCCAGCTGTATGATGGGATGAAATTTCGTGGAAAACCTCCGCCGTAAATATTTGCACTAACACCTACTACTGTTCCGGTATTAAACATGGTATTAATGCCACATTTCGAATGATCGCCCATTATTAGTCCGCAAAATTGTAAACCAGTTTTCGCAAATCGACCATCTACATAATCCCAAATTCGTACTTCCTCGTAATTATTTTTGAGGTTAGAATTATTGCTATCTGCTCCAATATTGCACCACTCGCCAATTACCGCATTCCCCAAAAAGCCATCATGACCTTTATTCGAGTAACCGATGATCACTGAGTTATTTACTTCTCCACCAACTTTACTATGCGGACCAACTGTGGTAGGACCATAAATTTTAGCGGCTAATTTTAAGGTCGCATGCTCACAAAGGGCAAAGGGTCCGCGAACTACAGATGCTTCCATCACAGTAGCATCCTTGCCAATGTAAATCGGACCACTTTTACTATTGAGGATCGCCGCCTCCACGCTTGCCCCTTCCTCTAAAAACACTCGATCACCAATCAAGGTATTGGTATCTGAAATCGGCGCAGACTCACGACCAGCAGTTAATAGCTCAAAGTCTTTTTCCAGTTCGGCACCATTAAGCTTGAAAAGGTGATAAGGGCGACCGATGTAATTTAATTCACCTTCGTATTCTAAAACCTCGGTATCTTGTTCTCCATCCTCTTCCAAGGCCATTTTGGTTCGACTGGCAATTAATAGCTCGTCTTTCATTAGGCTTTGATTGGCTTCCAAACTAAGCACTGCTTCCACCAAATCATCATCGGCACAAACCGCAGGGTTAATAAATAAGTCCTCCCCCTTTTCTTTAAGAGGGAATTTACTGCTTAAATAGTCCTCGGTGAGGTAGGAAAACTCTTCTCCTGCTTCCAAGCGATTAAGCCACTTCTCTTCCAAGGTTAAAATGCCACATCGCAATTTGGCTGTTGGACGAGTGAAGGTTAAGGGTAAAAGATGGTCTCGATTATTATCGTCGAAGAAAATGATATTCATATTGCTTGATTGAGCTTGCAAGATAAATTAGGAGGCACAAAAAAAACCCCTTTGCCCGAAGGAAAAGGGGTTTATTTTATTATTAAGCCGAAGCTTATTACTTGTTGCGGTTCGCGTAACGGTTACGGAATTTATCCACACGACCGGCAGTATCTACCAGTTTCACCTTACCAGTATAGAATGGGTGAGAAGCAGCAGAAATTTCCATTTTGATTAATGGGTATTCTACACCTTCTACTTCCATAGTCTCGCGAGTTTCAGCGCAAGAACGGGTGATGAAGTGTTCGTTTGTACTCATGTCTTTGAAAACACAAAGACGGTAATTTTCTGGATGAATGTCTTTTTGCATATCTAATGTTCTAGTGGTTAGGATTTTGCCCAAGCCAAAAAAGGGCTGCAAAGCTATGCATTTTTTAAAAGCCGAACAAAGCCTTTGCCTTAGAAAATTTGAGGGTCTTAAAATAAAGCAAGTCAAAGATAGAAAGTACTTTTGAGCCTTTGGATTCGTTAGATGCAAATGCTTAAGAAATACAGTCTTTTCTCCCTCTTTCTCATTATAGTTATAGCGGCCTGCCGCAAGGAAGAGAATATTATAGTCGCCAATACCGAGTTGCGATTTTCTACCGACACGGTTTATTTGGATACCGTTTTTGAAACCATAGGGTCTAGTACCTACGAGTTGAAGGTGTATAATGAGAGTAAGGAGTCTATCTCCATACCTCAAATTCGACTTGCTGACCCTGCCAGTCCTTATCGGCTAAACATTAATGGAACGGCGAGCAATAACTTAAGCAATGTTGAAATCTTGCCCGAGGATAGCATCTACATTTTTGTGGAGGTAAATGCAGGCGCGGTAAATAATGCCCCTGACTTACTTATTGAGGATCAAATTATTTTCGACTTACAAGGAAAAAGCCAAGCGGTACAATTGGTAAGCCTGGCCAAGCAGGCTATTTTTCATTTCCCTAATCGTTTTATCGTGATTGGGAGTGGCTCAGGTGCAGCAGTAATTCCCTACTCTATTATTAACTGCAACGAAACTTGGGATGCCAGTTTACCCCACGTTGTTTATGGTTACGCAGTGGTGGATAGTGGATGTACACTAACCATCGACCCTGGAACGGATGTTCATTTCCACTCCAATAGTGGTATGTGGGTGTTTAATGAAGGAGAGCTTATTACTGCTCCAAGCGCTTTACCTGGACAAGGTGATTCGGTTACTTTTAGTAGTGATCGTTTAGAGCCGTTTTACGAAGATGTTCCTGGTCAATGGGGCGGCGTTTTAGGTGGATTATATATTGGTCAAGGTGCTAAAGCCGACCTTAATAACCTAGTTTTAAAAAATGCGGTAAACGGTTTAAGAGTAGACAGTGCCATATACACTGATCAATTAAGCATAAGTAACTCCTACATTTTAAACTCATCGAGAACCGCATTCTATGCTGGATATAGCAACGTGAACGCGCAAAACTTAGTAGTTGCCAATCAAGGTTTGTATGGTTTCTATGCTTTTGGAGGAAACTATGAATTCCGCCATTGCAGTTTTGTTAATTTTTGGAATCAGTCTACAAGGCAAGAAGCAACGGTTTTCCTTACTAACTTCTTGGAGTTCCAAGACGAAAGTGGGGCGGTACAACGTATAAGCAGAGACTTGGAGAAGGCCTATTTCGGCAATTGTATTATTGATGGAAATAATGCTCAGGAATTAACTTTAGCAGAAGATGAATCCGCTCAATTTAATTTCTCCTTTAATGATGTCATGATGAAATTGGACAATGACCCTGAAGATCGAGGTTTTTCCATCAACGATCCAGGTTTTAACTCCATTTATTTAAACCTTGTAAGTGATTTCAAGAACAGGGTCAACAATAACTACCAGCTCGACAGTCTATCGCAGCTTATCGATCAAGGCAATACCAATGATGGTTTTGTAGTCCCAACAGATGTGCTTGGTAAAATTCGAAATTTCAATGGGCTACCAGACCTTGGAGCCTTTGAAAGACAATTTTAAAAGATGGCGTAAGAATAAGATAATAGTACTCCCCAGTAGGTATCATTTTCGCTTACTACATCTTCTCCAGATAATAGAAAACCATCCATAGTATCTCCGCCACTATTAGCATATCTAAACTCTAAGGTGAGAATACTTTGGTAGGCCAAACGATACTTGGTACCTAAACCGTAGAAATAACTAAATCCAGAGTAGGCATTAGTTTCCACTTCTATATTTTCAGGGATCAAATCATCAAAAGTTAACTCTGGATTCCAACCGCTAACTCCCAAACCGCCTTTAATAAAGATGGTCCACTTGTCTTCTAAATGATATTTTCCAAAGCGAATAAAGTGCATCTCGGTGAAAACATTGCTATTTAGCAAGCTTGTGGAAACATTTAAACCGCGATTGAAATTGTTATGATTAGCGTCGGATGCCCGCAAATTGGCATAGTTGATG
>CATMQD010000013.1 GCA_950073045.1 uncultured Flavobacteriales bacterium
CCTGCACTGGTCCGGATGGTGAGGACTCTGCAATTAAGAGAATTCTTAGTGATAATACCCTGCCTCCTGCAAATGGTGGAATCTTAGATATTCTAGTGGTAAGCAAGGATGCGGTTTGGCAAGGTGATGCTGGTAAGGCTTTCGAAAAACATTTCATCGGCATGGTTTACGGCCTACCTCAGCCTGAGCCTCGATTTACCGTGCGTCAAGTAGATCCTTCGGAGTTTAGTGAATTATTACAGCGCTCCCGTTATATCTTTCTTTTAGACGCCAAGGCAGATACTACCAATCTACTCTACGAAAAGGACAAATGGGCCAGAGGTCAGCTGATTGTGCATATGAGTGCAGCCTCCGAAGAAGAGCTAACCAAAGCCATCCAGGCTAGCCGAAAAACAATTGGCGAAAGACTAGAGCAGGAAGAGCGAGATCGCCTTACTGAAAAGTCAAAGCTGCTTAGCCTTACCGAGTACCCGGAGTTCTTCCAAAAGCACGGACTTAAATTAGATATCCCAAAAGATTTTGCCCTTTCGGTGGCTACCGAGGATGTAGTGGTTTATTGGAAAACCACCACCCGCTCTGATAATGGGATTATCATTTACGTGGGTGATCTCCCTAAAGAAGGCGCCGTAATTGGCAATGAAGTTATTCCCTTAAGAGATAGCCTAACCAAGTTATACGTTCCTGGGGAGCGAGAAGGTAGTTTTATGACTACCGAAGACCTCATCAAGCCCCAGCTTAACCCCGTTGATTTTGAAGGTAGATTTGCTTTAGAAACCCGAGGCCTATGGCGCACTGTAGGCGATATTATGGGTGGGCCATTTGTAGGTTATGCGATTTATGATGATAAGAATGACCGCATGATTTACATCGAGTCATTCATTATGGCACCACAGAAAAAGAAACGCCGCAGCCTCTTTGAATTGGAAGCTCTAATCCGCAGCTTGCGCTTAGACTAAGCCAAAACCTCTCTTAAAATAGAGAGGGATTTTAAAGTTCCGAAATCATTTAATTGCAGTCGATAATAGTTGATCAGGCTTTCTAGGGCCTGTCGCCTTAATCGATTAGATCGCAGGTCTACTTCTGGCCATCTTGCTATGCCTTTGCTTTGCAATTCCTGCCAAAGGGCCACTTCACTAGGATCGATAAAGTGAGGATGATCGGGCATGCTGCTTAGGGTTTCCCCAGCCAATAAATCGAAATAGCCCGGTTTATCGTTTAAGCCTAAATTCGGGCTAAAGCCCAGATAAGCGGTAAGTTCCATTAAAAAGACTAAATGGAAATTCGCCACATTATGCTGGGTAGCATCGAGGCTTATTAAGCTTTGCTTTAGGAAGGGATATAAATCAGGGTCGCCATCTTCGTCCTTCAATACTTTGTATAAAAATTCGGACAAGAACAAACTTAAACAGGAGCGAATCGGATCAAAGTAAAGGTTTTGATAACTGTAATGAATGCGGGCCTCCTCTAGGCGTTTTAGCTCGCCTTTGCTTTTCTCTGCATGATTAACTTCTAGAATCTGCAGGTTTTGAAAGTGAGCCTTCTTTAATCCCGAGCGACCTTTTTTGGAGATGGTCGCAATGAGTCCGATGGTGCCCTCTTCCGGGGTGTAAAGGTTTACTATTATTCGGCTTTCACCGTAAGGGGTTGCCCTAAGTACAATGCCTTCCTTGGAGACAGACATTAATTTAAAATCATAATCTTGGCCACCTCTGTATTAACGCCTAAATCGTCACTAATAAAGGCGAGGTAAACCCCAGAGGCCACTTTTAAACCATCAAAGTTTCTTCCATCCCAAATTGCTTGTCCACCCTCGGCTACCGTTTCAAATACGATATTTCCTTCAAGGTCAGTAATTTTTACTTGGGCATTGGTTACCAAACCACGAATTAAAATCGGGCCGTTATATCCAGGTTCCACGGGATTAGGATAAGCGAAAACATCCGTCATATTCTCTTCTCCGGCGGTGGCCTGCCCTTGGTAAGAAACAATCCCTTGATCGGTACCAAAGTAAACCATACCCGTAAGGTCGTCGATCTCAATATCTAAAATCACATTACTAGGTAAGGGGCTATTATTTCTGCTAAAGCGTTGCAATTGCACTCGGGCATTGGTATTGGTGTAAAACACCCCATTATTGGCGGTGCCAAACCACTTTTTATTGGCCCCATCAATCTCAATATCGTTTATCGCTTCGGAGCCCAATACCCTTTCGCCATTACCATCGCCATCTTCATCAATCACAATAATTGAGGCATCATAACTACGGTTGGGCTCAAAAATATTTTCTGGACTAAAGAGAACTGCCAAACCCTCATTGGTGCCAATCCACACTTCCCCATCTTGATCCTCGGCAAAGGATAAAACCGTTTCGGAGGGCAGGTTTCCACTTCCCTCGCTAGAAGCCAGGCGCACGGTTTCTACTGGCTCGCCACCTTCGAGGCGACTTACCAAAATGCCGCCGTTTCGCACTTGTTGCCATACCTGTCCGCCGCTGGTAACCATTATTTTAAGCACATTGGCCCCCGAGCCCGAAGCGCCTAATCCAAAGCTTTCTACTTCTCCATCAGGACGAATAACCCCTAAAGGACGGTCGGTTAAGGAATTGCCAAACCAGATATTTCCATCTTGATCTGCTTCCATGTCGGCCACTCGATGCGTACCATCTCCACCAATTGAGGGAAGAGCGCCATTGGTACTGGCCTCATTAATGGTGCGGATTAAGCTTAACTGACCATTGGCTAAACTCAATTCCAAGATCCCATTACTATAGGAGGAGGCATAATAACGACCTTCTTCAATAGGATGCGGAATGATCTCTACAATGTCTTTCGCTTGGCCAAAATCGGTATTCGGAAAATTGGTCCAATCTAGATCTTCCACCGCAAAAATTCCCTCATTATTAAATACTGGAGAACCCACGGCATCGTATCCGCCTGGAGCTACCCAAATACGGCCATCATCTTGCTGAATTCGGAAGGCATTCTTAGTTTTTGGACTATTCGGAATTACCGAGAAGGGGAAGATTTGAAAAACATTGTAAATCCCGTTTGCGGCATCGGCAATCCAAAAGTTCTGATCATTGGAGCCCATTACCGCCGCTACGGGTAAAAAGGCGGTATCGCCAACGGTGGTGCTATTCCAGTTTTTTACAAATTGAAAATTACTATCGTAAGCTCGGGCACTAAAGGTGTTGGTCACAATCAAAGTTCCTCGCGATTCGCGGAGGTCGCTATTATCGCCAATCTCATTGCCTGGAAACCAAATCCAGTTGTCATTCTCACGATAGTAAATAGAGTCGTTATTAGGCTCAATGTTTCTGTTTACGAAGAGCTTGCCATCGAAATAAGCCAGATGGTCGATTTCTCTAGCCATAGTGGGATCCAAAGACCAATTGGCGAAGAAGAATTTAGCGTCATCTAAATCGGCGCTATACAAACCATCGGGAGTTGCGGCGTATAAACGTTCCCCATCATCTTCTACTTGATAAACTGCTAAGGTATTTCCATCGGGACCAATAATATAGGGCGCTTCTCTTACCAAGCCTGCTTTTATATCGTAGGCCAGAATTCCGAAATCGGTGGCAATAAAGGCCACAGAATCCAAAACATGAATATGGTTGATGCGCTTTAAGCCGCTAAAATTTCCTGAAAGACGTAAATCTGGAAAACTTTCTACCTCGGTTCCAGTAACAATATCTAAGTTCCCATTATCGTAACCCACAAAATACTGGTCGTATTTCTCACTATAGGCTAGGCAACTTAAACCAACATCACTAAGGCCATTCACCTTTGATATTCTGCGAATACTGCGGTCCGAAAGTTCATATCTATACAGTCCTTGCGCGGTGGCAACGTAGGCTATACCGTCGTTTTCGACAATATCTACCGAACGGGCATAGGAAAGATGATCGACCCAAACACCAAGGTTATTTGATACCTGAGCGCTGCTGTATAAAGTGGTAAAAAGGAGGATAATCCCAAAGCTTAATCTCATGCGGGAAATGCATTTTGGCATTGAAACGCTAAAAGTAGCCAAAAATGATAGCCTCCGAGTGAAAATGCCAAAGATGTGAAATGGTATCTTTGCGTGAAACCGCAAATTGCGGACGAAATTAAATAGACCTTATACATGGGATGTGGAAGTTGTAGCAGTAGTGGGATTCCCAAAGGCTGTCGCAATAATGGCTCTTGCGGAGTAAATGGTTGTGAGAAGCAAACCGTTTTCGACTGGTTGAGCGATATGGAACAAGCGGGAGCCGCGACTCCTTTCGAATTTATAGAAGTACGTTTTAAAAACGGACGTAAAGAATACTTTAAAAATGTAAATGACATTCGCCTATACATGGGCGATGTAGTTGCCGTGGAAGGCAGCCCTGGGCATGATATTGGGGCGGTTTCCCTTACGGGAGAATTGGTGCGTTTGCAGATGAATAAACGTCGCCTAAAGCCCGAATCGCCGGAGGTGCGCAAATTATACCGCAAGGCTAATCAGCGCGATATAGATATTTGGCGCAGCGCTCAAGATCGGGAACACGCTACGATGGTGCGCGGTCGGGAAATCATCAAAGAGCTTAATTTAAATATGAAGCTTAGTGATGTGGAATTCCAGGGTGATAATGCGAAAGCAACCTTTTACTATATCGCCGATGAGCGAGTAGATTTCCGGGAGCTGATTAAAGTATTAGCCGGCGAGTTTAAAATTCGCGTGGAAATGCGCCAAATTGGTACACGCCAAGAAGCTGGAAAAATTGGCGGTATTGGCTCATGTGGACGAGAGTTATGTTGCAGCACTTGGCTTACTGACTTTCGCTCGGTAAATACCGCAGCAGCACGCTATCAGCAGCTTTCTTTAAACCCTACCAAATTAGCAGGGCAATGCGGCAAGCTAAAATGCTGCCTTAATTATGAGCTAGATACTTATTTAGACGCTCTAAAGAAATTCCCCGATACCAATAAGAATTTAGAGACCAAAGGTGGTAAGGCTTACTTCCAAAAGATGGACATCTTTAAAGAGCTGCTTTGGTATGCCCTTCCAGATAATGGTAATGAGTGGGTGGCAGTGAAGTTAGATGATGTGAAACGCATCATGGCTATGAACGAAAAAGGGGAAAAGCCTGAGACTCTAACGGACTTTAACGCCAATAAACCTACCGAAGAAAGCGTTGCTTACGAAAATGTTGTGGGCCAAGATGAGCTTACTCGTTTTGATAATAAGAACAATCGTCGTCGGAAGAACAATCGCCGTAAACCGGGTGGCAATAGGCCTCAAGCAAAAGCCCAGGGGCAAACAAAAGCTAAGGCACCACAAGCGAAAGGCTCAGGGGCTCCTAAAAACAATGGCCCTAAAGCTGAGCAAGGCGAGGCTAATAAACGCAAGCCTAACAATAGAAACCGCAATCGCAATAACAATCGTCGGAAAAAGAACAATAATGACAATCCGCCAAGCTAAATCGATTTTCCTTCTCCCCCTGCTTCTTTTGTTTTTTAGCAGTTGTGGAGAAGAACCATTTTACGAGGAGTATATCTCTGTAAATGATGCGGGCTGGATTGCAGATAGTATTGCTAGTTTCGAACTGGATATAGATGATACGGTAAGCGCTTATAGAGTGGTTCTAAGTTTTAGGGCGAATAATGATTATCCTCACTCCAATTTGTACCTTTTTCGGGAAATCCTTTCCGAAGATGGCTTGGAGTATCGCGATACGGCAAACCTTATCCTCGCCGATCCTTATGGTAAATGGTTAGGAGATGGCATGGGTGAACTAAAAACCTTCGCGAGGCTTTACCGCAGAGACCCTCTGCGATTTAATAAAAAAGGGACCTACCGTTTTACGCTAGAACAAGCCATGCGTATGGACACCCTGAAGGGTATAAAAGATATTGGCATAAGCATTTACAAAGAAGCAAATGGCAAAGAAGAAAACTAAAACCTCCGCTTCCAAAAGGAACGACTACCGAAAATTAGTCCGCTATTTCTGGCTTTTGTTTTTAGCTGGAATATTCGGCATTGCCCTGATTATTACCCTTACCACTTTTGGTGCTTTCGGTCCGCTTCCCACTTTCGAGGAAATTGAAAACCCCAAGAGTAATATCGCCACTGAGATTATTAGTGCCGATGGTGAGATTCTCGGGAAGTTCTACCGAGATAATCGTACTCACGTAGAGTATAAAGACCTCAGCCCAAATTTAGTAAATGCCTTAATTGCCACCGAGGACGAACGCTATTACGATCATAGTGGAATTGACTTTGAAGCTTTAGCCCGCGCAGTTGCCAAGCTTGGTGGCGGCGGTGGCGGTAGTACCATTACTCAGCAATTAGCCAAACAGCTCTTTCACGAACCAGGTAAAAGGGTCTCCCTTCTAGAACGTATTCAGCAAAAATTTAAAGAGTGGGTAATTTCGGTACAGCTGGAGCGGCAGTATACCAAGCAAGAGATTATCGCCATGTACCTCAACCAAGTAGATTTCTTGTACAATGCGGATGGTATTAACTCCGCGGCAGCGATCTACTTTAATAAAAGTACCGATAGCCTAAGCTTAGAAGAATCCGCGGTATTTGTAGGCATGCTTAAAAACCCTGCTTATTTCAATCCAAAAATTAACATGGAGCGGATGGAAGGTCGCCGTAATCAGGTATACCGACAAATGCAGCGCAATGGAATGATAGACCAAGCAGAGCTAGATAGCCTAGAGCCGAAACCCATAGAATTAGAATATGTGCGCCAGGGACACCGTGATGGTATTGCTACCTATTTCCGCGAATATCTACGAAAGAATATGGCCGACTGGATTGCCGCACATCCTAAGCCTGATGGCAGTGAATACAACCTTTATACTGACGGCTTAAAAATTTACACCACCATCGATTCTCGTATGCAAGCTTACGCTGAAGAAGCCGTGAACGAGCATGTGAGCAATCTACAAAGAGTGTTCTTTAAACTCGAAGAAAATCGGAAAGCCGCCCCCTTTCACGGTTTAACCGAAGGAGCAATTGAAGATGTTATTGGAGCCGCCATGCGCCGTACTCCTCGTTTCCGAAAAATGCGCGCCAATGATATGCCCATGGATAGCATTTTAAAGGTATTTAACACGCCAAGGCAAATGTCGGTATTTGCTTGGGGAGGCGATATTGACACTTTAATGAGCCCTTGGGATTCTATTCGTTATTACAAGCATTTTTATCAAAGTGGCCTGCTTTCGGTAGAACCACAAACCGGCTTTATTAAAGCTTGGGTAGGAGGTATCGATTACCGCCATTTCCAATACGATCATGTGATTCAGGGTAAACGACAAGTAGGTTCTTTATTTAAGCCCTTTGTGTACACCACCGCCATGCGGCAGAAAGGTTACTCGCCCTGCTTTGAGGTGCCTAATGTGCGGACCTGTATCGAAAAAGGGAAATACAATTTGCTGAAGGACTGGTGCCCGAAAAACTCCGATGGTAAGTATGGTGGGGTGCTCAGCTTAAAAAGTGCTTTAGCCAACTCAGTAAATACCGTAACCACCTATTTAATGAAACAAGTGGGGCCAGTTCCGGTGGGGCGTCTCCTCAAGGAAATGGGGGTAGAAGACGAGATTCCCGAACAACCTTCGATCGCTTTAGGAACTTTAGATTTATCCATTTACGATATCGTGGGCGCTTATACCACTTTCGCTAATAAGGGCGTGTATACCGAACCCATTTTCATCACTCGTATTGAAGATCGCAATGGTGTGGTATTAGAGGAGATTAGCCCCAAAACCAATGAGGTAATGAGTGAGCAAGATGCCTATGTAGTTTTAGATTTATTGAAAGGGGTAACCACTTCTGGAACTGGACAACGATTAAAATCTAGGTGGGGATCCTATCCCTATGATGTGGTGACAGGCTTTCCTTGGGCTTTCAATAATCCTATTGCCGGAAAAACCGGAACCACTCAAAATAATGCCGATGGCTGGTTTATGGGTATGGTTCCTAATTTGGTGACTGGCGTTTGGGGAGGTTGTGAGGATCGTTCTGCTCATTTCCGCAGTACCACCTACGGGCAAGGAGCTACCGTTTCCCTGCCGGTATGGGCGCTATATATGCAAAAGTGTTATGCCGACGAGAGTTTAAAAGTGAGTAAATCGGATTTTGAAAAACCAATTGATCCTCTTAGTATTGAACTGAATTGTGAGCGCTATAAAGCAAGCCTCGGGATCACTAATGATCAGGATAGTACCGATGCTAATGGCAGCATTGACAATCCTTTTGGTTACCAATAAAAAGACCTAATATGATATCTAAGATAGTTGCTAATGCCGAAGAAGCGGCCCAGGGATTAAAAGACGATATGACTTTAATGCTGGGAGGCTTTGGCCTTTGTGGCATTCCAGAAAAATCTATTGAAGCCATCCGCGCCAGCGGAGTAAAAGGCCTAACCTGCATTAGCAATAATGCTGGGGTTGATGATTTTGGTTTGGGTTTACTCCTGCAAACCCGTCAAATTAAAAAGATGATTAGCTCCTATGTGGGGGAAAACGACACCTTCGAAAAGCAAATGCTTAGCGGCGAGCTCGAAGTTGAACTAATTCCTCAGGGAACCCTAGCGGAAAGATGTCGCGCCGCCGGAGCAGGTATTCCCGCCTTCTACACTCCTGCCGGCTATGGCACCGAAGTAGCTTTAGGTAAAGAAGTGCGTTGGTTTAAGGGTAAACCACACATTCTAGAACATGCTTTTGAAGCTGATTTCGCTTTTGTAAAAGCTTGGAAAGGCGATGAAGCAGGTAACCTAATTTTTAAAGGCACCGCCCGTAATTTTAATCCCCTTATGGCTATGGCCGGAAAAATTACCGTGGCCGAAGTAGAGGAATTAGTGCCCGTTGGTGAGCTCGACCCTAATGAAATTCATACGCCCGGAATTTTCGTACAAAGGATTTTCGAAGGTCAGAATTACGAGAAACGTATCGAACAACGTACCGTTCGCCCATCGGCCTAAAGCCCGTGCTTAGCGCAAAGCGACAACAAGTACTTTTTATAATACTAGCCACTTTAAGCTGGATTTACCTCTGGCTTAAGGCGATTAGTGCCCCTTTGGTATTTGATGAAGCCACTAGCTTTTTCAATTATATCTATACCGGAAACTTCCTTCCTGGTCAAGCCTTTTGGTCGGCGAATAATCACCTTTTAAACTCCGCACTCGCTTGGCTTTCCTACTCCTTATTAGGAATGGAGGAATGGGTCTTGCGATTACCTAATCTCCTCGCCTTTCCGGTTTTTGCCTTTTTCAGCTTTAAGCTGATGCAGAAACTACAAAGTCCGAGTTTGCGACTTTTAGCAATCCTCTTACTTTTTAGTAATCATTACCTCCTAGAGTTTTTTGCCTTTGCTAGAGGCTATGGCCTGATGATGGCAGCTATACTTGCTAGCCTTTGGTATTTAAGTGAATCTTGGCAAAAGCCCACTACTAAAAACCTCATTAAGCTCTGGCTTAGTCTAAGTTTAGGTATTTTAAGTAATGTGAGTTGGCTTCCTCTGATGGGCCTCATGGTTTTAGCTACGGGCTGGATACTTATTAAAAACCGTCGTTTTTTGCCCTTGCCCCTTTTTCTGCTACCAATACTTTACGCCTTGTGGAATGCCTGGCAATTAAAAATACATCATCAACTCTATTATGGTGGGGAGCAGGGTTTCATCAGCGACAGCTTAGAAAGTTTAGTAAACTCTGCCTTTGGCCAAAGTGCTAAGCTTGATTTACTCCTTTCCGCAGGGGCTCTTTTTGTTTTATCGCTAGGAATTATCCTCTTTCAAAAAAAAGCCGATTCCCAAACTTGGCGGCCCCTTAGTTTTGGCTTTGCCTTTATAGCGATCACTCTTTTTTATCCCATCGGACATTGGCTTATCGGCCTTAAATTCCCATTTGATCGCGCCCTAATTTATTGGTTCCTTTTTGGTCAAGTCGCCTTTATTGTACTGATCGATCATCTGCAGAAAGGCCAAACAAAAAGTACCCTCTTATTTCTATTATGGACCTTGGCATTTCCCATAGCCTTTCTGCAACAATTTGATTTAAAAGCGGCTTCCTTCCAGTCTTGGCGTAAGGAGCAAATCCCAGAAAATTATTACCATCAAGCGAAAGCGGAAAAAGTACAGAGCATTGGTGGCTCCTACCTACTGGCGCCACAGTGGTATTATTATCAATTGAAGTTTGGTGCGCCTTTACCTGCTTTTCAAAAAAGCGCTGCACCCATACACCAATTGCAGCTTAGTCAGGAGCAATACCCAAAACCCAGTTGTAGTGGTAACTTCTGGTCGAAATGTATTCATCAACCGATCTACAGAACTGTGGCGCCTAAAGACTATCATTTACAGGACGAAGCTTTGGTGAAGTCCCATCAAGATACTGCTGGCTTCCACATCACGGAAATTGCTAGAGATTCCGGTGTAGATGCCTTTTCTTTAGGAACCGAAATCCGACTAAAAGCAAAAGCCCAAAAGCTCTCGGTGGTTATGCAGGGCTTTAATGCCGATGGCGAATCGATCCACTTTGAGGCCTATGAGGCTAAGCACTATTTAAAGCCCGATGGCCACTGGCAAGAATGGCGGCTTTTTGTAGTTTTGGAGGAAGTAGATCCAGCGGTGGAAAAGCTTAAATTTTTCCTCTGGAATCCTAAGGCTGAGCACTTCAGTCTCCGAAACCTGCATTGGCAGACCTGGCAAGAATTTGAAAAATAAAAGACATGCTCGATAAGAATGGAATTGCACAACGCATTGCGAAAGAAATGCAAGATGGCTATTATGTGAACTTAGGGATTGGTATTCCCACCCTCGTAGCCAATTATATTCCGGATGGAATTTCAGTAGAGTTCCAAAGTGAGAATGGCATTTTAGGCATGGGTCCTTTCCCAACCGAAGAAAATGTAGATGCCGACCTGATAAATGCGGGTAAGCAAACCATTACCGCTATGCCGGGCGCAACCTTTTTTGATTCGGCCACCAGCTTTGGCATGATTCGCGGTCAACACGTGCAAATGACAGTTTTAGGAGCCATGGAAGTTTCGCAAGGTGGCGATATTGCCAACTGGAAAATTCCGGGTAAAATGGTAAAAGGTATGGGTGGCGCTATGGACTTAGTAGCTTCTGCGGATAATATTATCGTTGCCATGATGCACACTAATAAAAAAGGCGATTCTAAACTACTTACCAAATGTACCCTTCCCCTTACTGGAGTAAGCTGCGTAAAAAAGGTAGTTACCAATCTTGCCGTGCTCGATATTAAAGACGGGGCTTTCCACTTACGTGAAGTGGCCCCAGGCATTAGTGTAGATGAAGTACGCAATGCTACTGAAGGCCGCCTAATTGTAGAAGGCGATATTCCAACTATGTAATTGGACTAAAGCTTTCATGTCGAAATTTTTTAGGCTGGAGCGCCTCCATCAACTCCTAATTCTGGTTTGTGCCGTGGTTTTCGTGACTTCCCGTTTTTGGGATAAGAAACCGGTTATAGACTGGGATATTACCCTTTATTATCACTATTTACCGGCGCTTTTCATTTACGATGACCTCAAATTTGAGCAGCCAGTAGCTGAGTGGGGGAAACGCCATTTTTATATGAAAACGGATGAGGAAGGCAACCGTTTCGTTAAAATGACTGCCGGTCCGGCCATTCTTTACAGCCCCTTCTTTTTTGGCGCTCACGCCTTCGCCTTAAGCAGCGATCAATTTGAAGCGGATGGCTTTAGTGCACCTTATCGTTTAGCCCTTTTAGCGGCAGCCTTGGCCTATGCCTTGGCGGGGATTTACTTCCTAAAACGCTTTCTTCAATATTATGTGAGTCCCGGTATCGCTAGCCTAAGTGCAGTTTTAATTTTCGCAGGAACCAATATTCCCCATTACAGTTTTGTGGAGCCCATGAGTCATGTGTTTAGCTTCGCCTTGGTGAGCCTTATTCTGTGGCGTTTTGAAGTGTACCGTAAAAGCATTGCCTTAAGAGAAGTACTTATAATGGGACTTAGCGCAGGACTAATTATCCTTAGTAGACCCACCAATATCCTCATTCTACTTTTCCCTTTAATCCTGATTTTTTTAGACAAGCCTTTAAAAGGGAAACAATGGTTTATCCATGGAGGCTTAGCGGCATTGTTGATTTTAATTGCCGTTTCTCCCCAGCTTTTTTACTGGAAGTATATGACCGGTCATTGGATTGTTTATTCCTATACCGAGGAAGGCTTTTTCTTTCTTGACCCTGAAATCTGGAAGGGCCTTTTTAGCTACCGTAAAGGATGGTTCGTTTATAGCCCTTTGCTTTTTATGTGCCTACCTGGTTTTTACTTTTTAATTCGGAATCGCTTAAAGGAGGGAATTGCCACGCTAGTAACCTTGCTCTTTGCCCTGTGGGTAACCTTTAGCTGGTGGTGCTGGTGGTATGGCGGTAGCTTTGGCGCCCGTGCCTTAATTGAGTTTTTACCCTTTATGGCTTTGGCTTTAGCTTTCAGCTTAACTTGGTTATTGAAGCAGAAAGCCTATTTCAAAGTTCCTGGTTTACTAGTGATTAGCTTTTTAGCGGTTTGGTCGGTATTTATGAATAAGCAATATAAAAGCGCCATTATCCACTGGGATAGTATGAGTAAGGAGCTTTTTTGGAAGCAGTTTTTTCTTGATCACTATGTAAAGGATCATGGAACATACTTGGATCCGCCTAATTATGAGGCCGCTCTAAAAGGTGAGGATGAGTAGTGCTTAGTGCTGATTTGAAATAAGATTTGCAGTGTATTCCTTTTCAGGATTTTGAAAAAGAGCTTCTGCAAAGCCTTCTTCTACTAATTCGCCATTTCGCAGTACTAGCACCCGATCGCAGAAATAGCGCACCACTTGCAAATCGTGCGATATAAAGAGATAGGTAAACTCATACTCTTCCTTAAGATCATTCAACAGGTTTAATATTTGGGCTTGCACACTAACGTCGAGCGCACTCACCGATTCGTCGCAAACCAAAATTTTGGGCTCCATGGCAATAGCGCGCGCAATACCAATTCGTTGCCGTTGGCCGCCACTAAACTCATGGGGGTAGCGCTGTGCATAATCGCGTAAGAGGCCTACCTTTTCTAAAAGTACCAAAGCCTGCTCCCAGGCCTCCTCTTTGCTTAAATGCTGATTTTGTCGAAGGACCTCTGCTATGCTTTCGCCAGCGCTCATCCGTGGATTTAAACTGCCATAAGGATCTTGAAAAATAATCTGGATATCGCGGTTTAGTTTTCGCCAAGCGGAGCGTCCCAGGTCTTTTAGGTTTTGATTTTCATACAAGAGTTCCCCTTCTTCCGCATGCTCTAATCCAACTAAAATCCGGCCAATGGTACTTTTTCCGGAACCCGACTCGCCCACGAGGCCCAAGCTTTCGCCTTTATAAAGCGCCATACTCAGTTCTTTAACCGCTTGCACTTCTTTCGTTTTACCTAGAATTCCAGATTTAGAGCGATAGGTTTTAAACAAGGATTTTACTTCTAATATTGGGCTTTGCTTCACCTTTATTTGGGCTTGCTTCTCTTTTTCGCTAGCGGGAATACTCACCAAATCTTGTACGTGTCCGAGTAAAAAATCTTGAACTAATGGCAATCGGCGGAAATGGGTATCCGGGCCCGGTCTACATGCAATTAAACCTTTGGTATAGGGATCTTTGGGTCTTTCAAATAAGTCCTCGGTGCTTCCGCTTTCCTTCAATTCACCATGGTACATTACCATTACTTGATCGGCTATTTTTCGCACCACTCCTAAATCATGCGAAATGAAAATCATGGCCATTTGAAATTCTTTTTGCAGCTTCTTTAGCAAATCAAGAATGCTCGCTTGCACGCTCACATCTAAAGCGGTGGTTGGTTCATCGGCAATTAATAAGGCTGGGTTATTGGCTATGGCCATGGCAATTACCACTCTTTGCTTTTGTCCGCCACTAAGCTGATGCGGATAGGATTGGTAAATGGCCTTCACTCGAGGTAACTCCACCTTTTCGAAAAGCTCTAAAACCTTTTCTTTCAGGCCTTTCTTTTGGCCGTGATTCTGCAAGATCTCCGCCACCTGCTTGCCACATTTCATAGAAGGGTTTAAGGCCGACATTGGCTCCTGGAACACCATGGCAATTTCTTTACCTCTAATTTGATTCCAATCCTTCTCGCTAGAGTTGAGCAGTAAATGATTTTTGAATTTTAAACTACCTGTAGCTTTTAATCCCGGAGCAAGTAAACCCATCAGCGCTAAGCTGGATAAGGTTTTACCAGAACCGGACTCGCCTACCAAACCCAAGGTTTCCCCTGCTTTAAGATTAAAGTTTAAATCGTGCACCAATACTTGATCGCCACTTTTAATTTGCAGGTTTTGGACTTCTAAGAGGGGAGTTTCGGACATGAAACGAAAGTACAAATAAGGCCTTGAATTTAAATGTAGCGGCAAAGGCCTTTTAGAATGCATTAGGCCTTGATAAAGCTTTTATTTCCTAAGATGGACGGCAATTTTCAATTTGGTCTATCCCTGATTATTTACCAATTCGAAATCGCTAAAATGTTCCACTTGGGTGATTTTCAAAAACACTTTGGCTAGGGTTAGCACATCTTTTTCGCAATAAATCCGGATGCGGTCCAGATCTTGTTCTTGCCAATAAACCGAGCCTACCATACTGCCGTCGATATCATCTTTGGGGGTAGGAATATCGAATAAGGCCGCCAGCAGCTTAAGGCTCGTATAGTTTTTATAGTCGCCAAATTTCCAGAGTTCCAAGGTGTCTAAATGCGGAATTTCCCAAGGTTTTTTACCTGCATTATTAAGCTGTCCGGGCATTTTAACGCCCAAGCTAATCATGCGACGACTGAGATAAGGGAAGTCGAACTCCTTACCATTATGCGCACAAAGTCGAAAGTTTGGTAGTCGCTCCAATAAATTGGCAAAGTCTCTTAATAGTTCTGCTTCATCATCACTAGCAAAGCTTTTCATTCGCAGTTCCCAGCTACCATTCTGGTTGGTGAAAAAAGCACAGGAGATGCAAACGATTTTTCCAAACTCGGCCAGAATGCCCGCGCGCTTTCCATAAAACTCCTCTGGGCTTTCATCCTGCCTTTGAAAACGAGTTTTATCAGCCCATAAGGCTTGCCACTCGGTACTCATTTGCTCAAATTCGGCATGGGAGCTTACGGTTTCGATATCCAGAAACAGTATTTGCTGTAATTGTTGTGCGGAGATCATATGCTTTATTATTGACTGATTACAAAACTAAGTCGATGGCGCCCCATCTGCCCGGAAGGGTAACGGAATTCGAGCAGGGCAATATAAAGTCCGCCCGCAGATAAGGCACCATCTTCCTGCTCTCCTTTCCATAAAAATTGGCCTTTGGCCGGAGACCATTCACCTGAGCAGAGTTCCTTTTGTAGGTTTCCAAAACGATCATAAATCCAAACCTGCAGCCAAGCGGCTTCCTCTAAACTATAGTGGAAAGAAATCCAATCATTATAGCCATCCCCATTGGGGCTAATATATTTTGGGCTGCAAGTCCATTGCCCGTCGGAGGCCTTAACAGATGAAATATCGGCATAGCCAGGAGTGGCATAAGCCTGCGCCGACGGGGTACTTTGCCACTGGTTTTCCTCCAAGGCGGCTTCGGAATAATCGATACGGAACAGGCTTATACCTTCGGTATTCCCTAAAAAGGAGGCGTGAAATGATTCTTCGACAAGCACGCTATCTAATTCCTGTAGATCTCGCCGCACTAGGACTAAGGCACATCCGGCATCGCCCATGCTTGGCAGGCTTGGCACCTCATGGATAGATCTTAAATCTGCGCGATAATATTCGGCTAAAGCAGGCGGATTTTCACTAAGCGCTAAAACCTCCCCGGGTGCCAGTATTCGGTGTTGATCGGAAAAATGAAAAGGCATACCAAGACTATTATCTTCAGGATACCAAGCACGGCAGGCCAAATCGGCAAGATCTAGAAAGTCATCACTTCGATTGCAGATTTCGATAAAGTCTGAT
The DNA here is from genome assembly GCA_950073045.1 of uncultured Flavobacteriales bacterium. Lineage (GTDB taxonomy): Bacteria > Bacteroidota > Bacteroidia > Flavobacteriales > Schleiferiaceae > Croceimicrobium. Next base: position 15,973 of record CATMQD010000013.1, read on the forward strand.
TGTCCGGAAGCGGGATTAAACAGTAGTTCTGAAATTCGTAGCTCACCACTTTCTGGCTTTCTAGCCAAACCAAAAAGTAGGGAGTCGCGCCATAAGCTTTTTGCATTGCAATCGTATAAGGTATCCCGCTGTCGCAGATGGTAAATCTGCCCGGCTTGAAAATCTTGATTAAAAAAGAAAGCCCAATGCTTATGCTCTGAAACATTCACCAAGCTGTCGATACTTAGCTCTGAAACGAAATAGTTAGAATCGTGTAGATAAAAGGCACGATCAAAGTGCAAGTCGATGCGATTAGTCTGCGGAATCTCAAAGTACAGCAAATGGGGCTCGCTAGTATCCAGATAATTTCCGGCCACAGAATTCGATTCACCGGGAGTAGCGCCATTTGAATTATTACTGGCTTTCCAATTTGAAGAATTATGGCAGCCTATAAAAGGGTTCACTCGCTCCAAACTCCAACCGCCTTCCGCTTTAACTGGATCATTAAACCATTTTTGCTGGTAGTAGAACTCTTCTATGATTAGGCCCTCCGGACTAATCAGCGCCAAGCTATTACCTGAGTTGCTTAATGTAGAGCTCGACCAATCCATTCCGGCGACTGCCAATCTGCTCGGCCAAAATTCCAAGGTGTTTTGAGCGCTTAATACTAATAATGAGTCCGCTTCTAGGGTATAGTTTGGGAGTTCGTATTCCCGATCTCCCACCTTCAGTTTTATTCCACTTAGGGGGATGGCTAAGGTGGAGGTGTTTATTAGTTCTAGGAACTCTACTTCGGGAAAGCTACTAGGATTGAGATCTACTTTGGGGCTAGGGTCGGCCATAATTTCATTGATGGATAATTCGCCTGTGTTTAGTACTCGCTTTAGCAGAATTAAACTATCCGACTGTCTGTTTCCAAAGAGATCAGCGATTCCTGAAAGGTAGATTTGATAATACTGATTGGGCTTGGGTAATGAATCTAGTTGCCAAATTAATTGATCGGGAGACTCTGCTTGCCATTGCCAATTTGCCTGGGGAAGATGGGGTTCTATTTGTAGGTATACTTGTGAGTCGGGTCTTGCTAGCTTTTCATTAAAGTGGAAGCTTAGCCTCGTGGAATCCAATTGCCAGCTCAGCAATTTAGGAGCTTCAAAATCAGGCTCTATGGCACCTTCAAAGCGAAGGCTATCAATGTAAAATCGGTCGCTTCGCGTTTTGGTATAATGGGCACTAAAGCCAGAAAGGGCGCTATATCGATGTGAACTATCGCTCACCTGCCCAAGCAAATTCCATTGCTGAAAAGTGCCTGTATCTGCAAACAGCTGCCAGCGGAAGTTTGAATCTCTTTCCACACGAAGGTGAATTTCTAAAGGATCAAGATCTAGATAATCTTCGGGTGAAGAGAGGATTAGCTCTCTACTGCCGCCATTTAGGCGATAAAGTCGGATTTCATCTTTAGAATTACCGCCAATTAGCAGTGAATACCCAAATTGAATAGAATCAATATGAGGATGGTCTCCCATTAGATGAAGCTCTAAATAATTAGAGCTGCTAGGATTAAAATCTAGCCTTGCATGAAACTCCCAATAGCCAGGCCGCATAATTTGGGAACTGTGGTAAAGACTAGCTTGGCCGGCGACACTATCCTCGAGCTTTAAGCTGCCATTTTGAATTTGGAAGAGGGAGCTATCTCCCTGCCAGTTGGAACTATTAAAGTTTCCCGTTTTAAAATTCTCATGAATTAGGCTTTGTGCCTTTGTTGCGAAAGTGCAGAAAACGAAGAAGAGCAGAAAGAGAATGTTTGGCCGCATTTTACTTTAGTTTTGCGGCTTAAACTTATAAGAATGAAGATTGCTGTAGTAGGCGTAACCGGAATGGTTGGACAAATAATGTTGCGTGTTTTGCAAGAACGCGGTTTCGATAAACATGAAATCTTAGCGGTAGCCTCAGAGCGCTCGGTGGGAAAGGAAGTTCAATTTGCAGGTAAAAGTCTTAAAGTAATCGGATTGGAAACTGCCCTAGCGGCAAAGCCAGAGTTGGCTTTATTTTCGGCTGGCGGAGATACAAGTTTAGAATGGGCACCCAAGTTTGCGGAACGGGGCTGCTATGTTATCGATAATTCTTCTGCTTGGCGGATGGCAGAGGGTGTTCCTTTGGTGGTTCCCGAAATTAATGCCGACGAGCTATCGGCTGAGAAACACATCATTGCCAACCCGAATTGCTCTACAATACAAATGGTGATGGTATTAGCCCCATTGCACCGCAAGTACGACATAAAAAGAGTAGTGGTTAGCACCTATCAGAGCATTACTGGCACTGGCGTGAAGGCTGTTCAGCAATTGGAGAACGAAAAAAATGGGCGAAAAGGCGAGATGGCTTATCCCTATCCTATCCATGAAAATGCACTGCCCCACTGTGATGTATTTACCGAAAATGGCTACACCAAAGAAGAGTGGAAGTTAGTTCGTGAAACCCATAAAATCTTGGATCCTAAAATTGCCGTTACCGCAACAGCTGTGCGCATCCCCGTTAAAGGAGGGCATAGTGAAAGCGTGAATTTAGAGTTCAATCAAGAATATCAATTAAGCGACCTAAAGCGTCTCTTGGCAGATACTCCGGGAGTTCAGCTTCAAGATAATATTGATGTAAATCAATACCCGATGCCGAAATACGCGGAAGGTAAAGATGAGGTTTTTGTAGGTCGTATTCGTCGTGATTTAAGCTTAGTAAATAGCTTAAACCTGTGGATTGTGGCGGACAATCTGCGTAAGGGTGCAGCCACCAATGCCGTTCAAATTGCTCAAAAGTTAATAGAGAAGGGTATTCTTAAAGCTTAGTCGAATAGGTGTCGGATTTGCTCGCTAAACATGGGCAAACCGGAGTATTGATATCGATCTACAAAGCTTTTTAACTCAAAGCCTTCGGAATAATGAAGTTGCAATAAAGCCAGCCATTTTAAGATGAATAGGCTTTGATTCTTTTTCATCAATTCCAATAAAAATTCATCGGCACTTAATAGCCTTGGGCCATTGCCCTCGGTATAGATTTGTGGATATTTCTCTATTTGGAGACTAATTATGCAATCCGCTTGACTAATATCGGCCACTGCATAACAGATAGAAGTATCTAGTTCTGGATCACCGTATTGCTTAATTTTCTCCTGGGTGGCTTTCACTTCTGCATCGTGAAAAGCATTTCGGAAATCAACCACTTCGCGGCTAATATAACTACTCGGCAAATTGAGCTCCTTTAAGATTAATCGGTATTTAGTTCGTATTTGATTGCTAAACTTGGGGGTGTATAGTCGGTTGGCAGCAAACCAGAGTAGTAATTCCCGAACATAAATGGGGCGGAATATATCCGGGTCTACTACTGCGGTTAAGCTTTTACTTTTCCCCATATAAGCCCTGTTCTTTTGCTTCTTTTATAGATTTCTTTAAATAATCGATACGTTCTTCCTGACGCTTATCTGCGTAAGCTTGAAGATCCTTAAGGTTTACCCTACGATGCTTACCTACTTTGGTAAAAGGCATTTCACCTTCTTCTAAAAGTTTTACCAGGTGAGGCCTCGAGCAACCTAAATAATCGGCCGCCTTTTGAGTAGATAATTCTTCTTCTAAAGCAACTATCGAAAATGATTTTCCTTCACTAGTTGCTTTTAAGCAATCGACTAAAAATGACATGGAAGTTCTTGGAATTCTGACCTCTTCTTTAACACCGCCTAAGCTTATAACCGCGTAGTTACCTTTGGTTCCTTTGAGGCTTTTTGAAATAATTGGATAAGATCTCATTGCGAAATCTCGCTCTTCTCGAGAAGGGATTCTTGCGTTTTTGATAATGCTCATTCTTGTTCTTTCATCAGTTACACAAGCGAAATAAACAAAATATTCGAAATAAACAAAACACATTAATCTTTTTAACACTCCTCTGCATCAGGCAATAGTGCCCATTGATGTTAAAAAAACATTAAAGGCCTAAACAAAAAAGGGGGCTTCTCGTCTAGTATTAAATTGCAAGCTATGCGAAGTGTATTAATCCTTTTAGTTTCTTTAAGCGCTATTTCCTTAAATCCCCAAAAGATGAATGAATCCAAAGAATATTCTCGTGCTTTATTTGCCTCTGGCTGTTATTGGGGCACCGAGTTTTATATGCAGCAGGCCGAGGGTGTAATTGAAACCAGTGTTGGTTATGCTGGCGGTCATGTGAAAAATCCGAGCTATCGTGAAGTGTGCACTGGAACTACCGGACATGCCGAAACGGTGGAAGTAGTTTATGATCCCGAGCTAACGGATTATGAAACCCTTTGTAAGCTGTTTTTTGAAACCCACGATCCTACTCAAGTAGATCGTCAGGGCCCGGATATTGGCACGCAATACCGAAGCGCAATTTTCTATTTAAATGATGAGCAGAAAAAAATAGCGGAAAAGCTAAAATCTATTTTAGAGGATAAAGGACTGGAAATCGCCACCGAGATTACGGGCGGAGCAACCTTCTATCGCGAACAAGAAGAATATCACCACGACTATTACCAAAAGAAAGGTGGCACTCCTTATTGCCATGCCTATAAAAAGCGTTTTTAAGACTTAGGGAGCATTAGCCAGTACTTTAGGGTCGCTAAGCTCCCTTTAAACTTGACTCCGGTATAATCATGCTCTGTGCGTTTGAATTAAAGCAATCCCATTCGCGTTGCTTTTTTACGGTGAAAAACGGAACACGGATGAAAAGATAAATGAATTGCCAAGATTGAGAGAATTCTTTGAGAAGCTTAGCGACTTTGCGGTTAAAAAATGCGCTCCCCTTCCTCGCTACTGCATTTTTAAATCCACTCGCTCAACTCCAGCCAACGCATTTCCTTCTCTTCTAATTCTCCTTGGATTTGCTCTAATTGTTGTGATAATTCCATCAGCTTTTCAGCATCGCTGGCCGAATCCTCTAAATCCTTTGCTAAGGTTTCTCGTTGAGTTTCTAAGGCCTCGATTTCACCTTCTAAGGCCTCAAATTCAAGCTTTTCCGCATAGGTGAGCTTTGTCTTTTTTTGCTCCTGCTTTTTCTCTACCTTCTTGGCTTTCACCATACTATCATCACGCAATTTGCGTTGCGCTTCGGCTTTCGCCTGATATTCGCGGTAGTCGGTATAGTTACCGGGAAAATCCTTAATCCGCCCTTCACCTTCGAAAGCAAATAGGTGATCGCAGATCTTATCCATGAAATATCGATCGTGGGTAACCACTAAAACACAACCTGGAAATTGCAGCAAGAAATCCTCCAGCACATTTAAAGTGAGAATATCCAAATCATTGGTGGGCTCATCCAGAATTAAAAAGTTTGGATTAGCCATTAATACCGTGCAGAGGTATAAACGTCGGCGTTCTCCCCCACTTAATTTTGAGACATAGGTGTACTGCTTATCGCCATCGAAGAGGAATCGCTCTAAAAGTTGACTAGCGGATAAATCGCCGCCCTTTCCTTCCCTCGGAATATACTCTGCGATGTCCTTTACCACATCAATTACTCGTTTGTCTTCTGGCACCTCTAATCCCTGCTGGGTGTAAAAGCCAAACTGTACCGTTTCTCCGATAATAATCTTGCCGCCGCTTGGCTCTTCCATACCGGTAATCATCCGCAAAAGCGTAGACTTTCCGCTGCCATTAGGTCCAGCGATGCCTATTTTCTCTCCCTTTTTAAAAACATAATTAAAACCCTCGAGCAGGAGCTTATCACCATAAGACTTCTTGAGCTTATGAATTTCAATAATCTTACTTCCGAGGCGGGTCATTTTAATATTCAGCTGCAGCTGATCCTCCTTCAAATCCTTGGAGGCCTCCTTCTTAATATCCTGAAAAGCATCAATGCGTGCTTTGCTTTTGGTTCCGCGTGCTTTGGGCTGCCTACGAATCCACTCGAGCTCCTTACGCATTAGGTTTTTAGCCTTATCTACATTAGTGGCTTCAACCTCCTTACGCTCGGCTACTCGTTCTAAAAAGTCGCTGTAATTACCAGGGTGACGAAATAATTTACCCTCATCCATCTCTAGAATGGTATCACAAATTGACTCCAAGAAATAACGGTCATGAGTAACCATTAAAAGCGTCATTCCCTTCTGACCTAAATAGCTCTCCAACCATTCAATCATATCGAGATCTAAATGGTTAGTGGGTTCATCGAGGATTAATAAATCGGGACGCGAAATAAGAATACGAGCCAAGGCCACGCGTTTCTTCTGACCACCAGATAAGGGCGCAATTTTCCGCTTAACCTCGTGTAAGCCTAATTTTCCTAATACCGTTTTAACCTGCCCTTCAAAGTCCCAAGCCTTCAGGTGTTCCATTTGGTCGAAGGCCTTTTGATAAGCCTCTGTGTCCTCCATATTTTCTAAAGCCTGTTCGTAACGAATCAAAGCCTTACTCATGGGATTTTCTGCGGCTAATGCCGCTTCCAAAATAGTTGCGTCCGGATCTAAATCAGGTTCTTGAGATAAAAACTCAACTCGAATAGATTTTCGAAAAGTTACATTACCAGAATCGGGGCTTTCCTTGGCTGCCAAAATATTTAGCAGGGTAGTTTTTCCCGTTCCATTGCGGGCCACTAAAGCCGCTTTTTCGCCCTCAGCTAGGCCAAAAGAAACCTCGGCAAAGAGCTTTCGATTGCCATAGCTTTTTGCAATATTTTCTACAGAAAGATAATTCATCGCGTTAAGCGCGAAAATAAGGATTAGTTAAGGGCAGTGGTGGCTAGATGCCGACTAAAGTCTCTATAGCGATCAATTACCACCTTTGGACTGCTGTAAGTGCTTAAAAGATTGCGGTAAAAAGTACAGAGCTGCTCCCATTGTGGGTTTTGGTTAAGACTAGCAATAGCCAAGCCTCTAAAGCTTCGTAGCTGATGGTTGAAGCTTACTAAACAAGGCTCCTGCTCGGAGCTATTAAAGAGTTTATCCAATTGCTCCAATGAGCTTAAAGAGTCTAAGAAGTCGAATCCTTCTTTGCGGAAAAAGTCTCGAACATGGGCCGCCATGCGATATAAGTCGGCCTCCTCATAAATTTTAAACCTAAAATGAGGTTCCTTTAAATATTTAGCAAGGCTGGTTATAGCGGTATTGCTTTCAGCTTGATAGCCTCTTAATCCGTGGCTATATGGAGCAATTAGGTTTTCTACGATATCAAGTCTAGCTCCAAAAGTTACCTCAATCAAAGTGCAATCCTCATAGTGGCCAAAACCAAAAATTACATTTTGCCAGCCACATTTCGTTTCTTTCCTAAACTGATTGCCAATTGGAAGAAAGCGATAGCCCTCTGCAGTAAAAAAGTCTTCAAGAATTTGAAAAATCTGTGCTTGCCAAGATGCTTTATTCATCGCGCAAACGACTATCGGAACGAATTCCATTAGGCTCGATATAGCGTTTAGCCAATAGCTCCTCCTCCCTTGGTTCGCGTACATAAAGCACTTGGCCCGAAAAATGAAGCTCTTTTCCAGCTAAAGCGTGATTAAAGTCTACCAAAACGCTGTTCTCCATCACTTCACTTACCGTTCCTAAGCGCTCATCTTGCTTCCCGATATTAAAAACCAAGCGGTCGCCCACCTCAAAATGGCGGTTAGGGAATTGCTGACTTTCGGGCATATCTTGAAGTGAAATCTCTTGAATCATTGTCGGGTCTAATTCCCCATAAGCCTCCTTTGCGCTGAGGTTGAAACTAAAGGCCGAACCTTCTGAAATGCCCTGCAAATTCGATTCAAAGGCCGGTAACATTTGGCCCGATCCGAAGTAAAATTTCAGAGGCCAATGCTCATCCATAATTTCCATCACCTTTCCGCTTTCGCCACCTTCGCGAAGTGTGTACTTTAGCTCTACAATTTTATGGGCTTCTATTCGCTTCATACCTCCTAAACCCATAAGACTGCAACAGGTTTATAAATTTTGCAGAATTAAAGCAATTATGTCCGAAAAGACCCCAAATATGAGTTTCAATGGCAACCTCAGCCATGTTAAAGAAACTATCTTCAGTAAAATGTCTGCATTGGCACAACAGCACGATGCTATTAATTTATCACAAGGTTTCCCTGATTTTAATCCTGCTCCGGAGCTAATTGAAAGGGTAAATTTTTACATGCAAAATGGGCCGCATCAATACGCACCAATGCCCGGAGATGCTGGTTTTCGGCAGCAGCTGTGTGATTTAAGTGAATCGGTTTTTAGTGAAACTTATGATTCCGAAACTGAAATATGTGTTACTGCTGGCGCCACACAAGCCTTGGGCACTGCTTTGGCAACCGCCATCCGCGAAGGCGATGAAGTAATTGTTTTTAGCCCCGCCTATGATTCCTATTTCCCAATGATTGAATTAAATGGTGGCACACCGATCACCATTAAATTGCAACACCCTAGCTATTCGGTGGATTGGGAACAAGTAAAACGCCTTTTGAGTCACCGTACCAAAATGATTATCATTAACAGCCCCCATAATCCTAGTGGTAAGCTTTGGAGCGATGCGGATTTTTTAAAATTACAGGAACTTGTTGCGGGCTCTAAAATTTTAATCTTATCCGATGAGGTTTATGAACACCTCGCTTTTAATGCCGAGGAAAGACGCAGTGTTCGTCAATATCCAGAATTAAGAAAACGCTCTTTTGTGGTGGGTTCTTTAGGTAAAACGGTACACGTTACCGGATGGAAGATGGGTTACTGTATGGCTCCCGAATACCTAATGAAGGAGTTTAAAAAAGTGCATCAATACTTAGTATTTAGTGTAAACCATCCCTTGCAAAAGGCTTTAGCAGACTATCTCCCCAATTTAGATTTAGCCGCCCTACGTAGCTTGTTTAAAAGCAAGCACGATTGGTTATTTGAGAAACTGCAAACAGAAACTCGCTTTAAACCCCTGGCTAGTGAGGGAACCTACTTTATGCTGGTTGATTACTCTGAGATAAGTTCGGAACCGGAATTAGCCTTCGCGGAAAGATTAACCACCGAGTTTGGAGTAGCCACTATTCCTTTAAGTCCCTTTTACCGCGACCCGGTAGACAACAAGGTACTGCGATTGTGCTTTGCTAAGAATGATGAAACCTTGGAGGCCGGAGTAAGGGCTCTTGCCCAGTTATAATTACTGAAGCTTCATTTGCAGATTTACATTGAGGCCCATAGAGTAGGGAATTACTTCGAAAGGATAATCCTCAGTATAAATGCTATTGGTAAAGTACATTAAGGTAGGCTCAAAACCAATATTCATATTCGAGTTGAGATAATACTGTAAACCAATTTTCAAGCTACTAGAAGCTATATAGCTGCGGTAGCTGCGGTCGCTTAAGTCTATTTGCTCTAAAGTTCTGTAATCAATAGTAGATCCTTGGGCCTTTAGGAAGTAAAGCATGCTAAAGCCAAATTCTAGGTTGATTCGTAAATTGTCGGTAGCCCAAGGCTGATAGCTAATGCTAGCCGGAAAGTTCAAGAAATGAAAGCTATTTAGATCACTAAACACGATACGTTGTGGGTCGTCTAACAAAGTATAATTGATGATTTCGCCGCGGCTATCGAAATTGGCATCACGAAAGTTCACAAAATCGTACTCGGCATTATAGCTATTGTTAATATACTCCAGCCCAAAGTTAAAATAGGTAATTGGTCCAACTCTACGACTAATTTCGAAACCTACATTTACATTTACACCTGAGCTTTCGGAATGCTGCATGGCGTCAATAAAGTCGCTATGCAATAAGGCCCTTTTGGTAGGATCAATTTTAAATTCTCTAAAGGCGAAATTGGGATATAGGTTTAGGCTGTAGGTCCAAGGTCGCTTTTCTTGCAAGGGACTGATATAAGGCTCATTGCTTCCATTATCCTGCAAATACTCTGGCAATTCAGGGTCTACATTTTCATAGCTTAGGGTAGAGCTTGGCACCTGATAGTCGTAAGGTAAAGGCATATCACCTACTTCCTTGCCATCTTTCATTAGCTTACCCTTAGCCATGGGTTCTAGCATTACCTGATGTTCAAAATTGTCTATAGCCACAATTTCCCGTTCAAGGACGGGCGCTTCGGTTTGCTTATTAGTACTAGGTTTTGCTTTAGTATCTGCTAAGGCCAAAACATGGTTTGAAATTTCCCCAGGATCCCTAGAGCCAGAAGACTCTGCAGAGTTTGTATTTTGCTCCTGGCTTACCAATTGCCTGCTGGCCTCTGGTCGGTGTAAAACCTTTAGCTCTCTAGGGCTATCTGCAGTTTGTGCTTTGGGAAGTTCATTTTGCTTTTCCTGATTTTTCTCGGATTTCTCCAATACTCTTAAAGCAGACTCCGATACTCTTTCCTTAAGCGGCCAATCGCCACTAATAAAAACTTGGCTAAAGCCTAATAACAGAACTACGCCCACTACTCCGGCCACTCGCTTCATTTGGCGAATACGAGCAGCTCTGCGCAGTTTGCGCTCAAAGTTCAACCAATCTGGCTGACTATCACCCTCGAGCATTCCCAACTTGCTCCGGACAAAATCTTCGATATGTTGCAGTCTCTTGTTCACTTATGCTTCGCCTCGCAGTTTCTTTACCAAGAGTTTCTTGGCTTTTGCTAATTGACTTTTACTTGTTCCTTCGCTAATGTCCAGCTCTTCAGCTATTTCGCGATGACTATAACCATCTAACACATACATGCTAAAAACGGTACGGTAGCCTAATGGCAATTCGTTTATCTTTTCAAAAACTTCCCGGGCGCTGATCTCTTCATCGGCATCCACCTCAAAAAACTGTGGATTCGGTTCCGGAATCTGCACATCCTCTAGGTTTACCTTAATTCCTTTCCGAACTTCTTTACGAATAGCACTAATGCTATTGTTTATCATGATTCGGGTAATCCAGGTTTGAAGAGAAGATTGTCCTTTAAACTTGCTAATGTTCAGGAATACCTTAATAAATCCGTCGTGCATTAAGTCCCGAGCGTGCTCAGAATCCTTAGCATAGCGCCGGCAGATATTCAACATCTTTCCTGAAAACAACTCATAAACCCTTTTTTGGGCAAGCTTCTCGCCTGCCGCACACGCCAAAACCAGCTCCTGTTCGGAACTGTTGAGAAGGATCTCTTTTGGGGGTACATATGCCTCCAAGTCCTCCAGTCTCATGATATGGTCGGGTTTAGAGCTCAAGTTTAATTCGGGTTCTTTCAATTTAGACACAGAGTATTACGAAGCGTTGTCTAAAATAATCAAAAAAAAAGAGGCTCTCCTAAAAGGAAGCCTCTTTAACATCTCATTTTCTGCTAATTAGCCTTAGGATTCTACTACAATCCATTGTCCTCCATCTACTAAAGGCTCGGCTTTCTTAAATTTCATTTGCTTCTTTTCACCCGTACTCAGGTTCTGTACGGTCACCTGATCATTACGCCCGTGTTTCTTTTCGGCCACTACTGGCTGGCGTTTCGGGCGGGGCTGTGCTTGTTGGCTTTCGCCTGAAGACCTACCGTCCGCTGAAGGGTGAGACGTTTGAATATTATCATAGGCGCTTCTCCTTGGCGCCTGGGCTTGTTGCACTTGGCTGCTATCCTGACTAGGTAATTGACCTTTAAACAGGAAGGATGCAATCTCGCGGTTCATCCCATCTACCATCGTTTTGAATAGTTCAAATGCCTCGAACTTGTAAATCAATAAAGGATCTTTTTGCTCGTACTGGGCATTTCCAACACTTTGGCGCAAATCATCCATATCACGTAAGTGTTCCTTCCACTTATCATCGATCATTCCCAAAGTAATGGACTTCTCAAAATCGCGAATTAACTGTCGGCCTTCGGTTTCTACCGATTTTTCAAGGCTACTTACAATCATCATCTGGCGAGCACCATCGGTAAAAGGAATTTGGATGGTTTTATATTGATTGCCTTGATTTTGATAAACATTATTAATAACCGGTAAAGCCATTTGGGCAATACGCTCATTTTTGGAGGAATAAGCTTTTACCACTGCTTCATGAATACTTTCTACTAATTCCTGTGGATTAGCCTTTTCGAAAGTTTGCTGATCCACTGGGCTATCCATGCTAAATACTCTTAGCATCTCTAGGCTAAAGCCTTCATAGTCTTTTACCGATTGGGTTTCGCTTACTAAGCTTTCTACGGTTTCGTAAAACATATTAGCAATATCCACCTGCATGCGTTCACCATAAAGCGCATGACGACGACGACGGTAAATAACCTCTCTTTGGGCATTCATTACATCATCGTATTCCAATAGGCGCTTACGTATACCGAAGTTGTTCTCCTCTACCTTTTTCTGGGCTCGCTCAATACTTTTGGTAACCATGCTATGCTGAATCACCTCACCTTCTTCAAGGCCCATGCGATCCATAATTTTAGCTACCCTTTCCGAATTAAAGAGACGCATTAAATCGTCCTCTAAGGATACAAAGAACTGCGCGCTACCTGGGTCTCCTTGTCGACACGCACGGCCTCTTAACTGACGGTCAACG